>DAINCG010000354.1:0-2345 GCA_036732525.1 Pseudomonadota bacterium
GCAGTGGTAGACTTTTACGCCGCCAAGTGGCCGGTTTTTGCGCCGCCGTTGACAAATTTGAGCTGCTGCTCTCTCAGCGCGGCCCACTCTGCGTCGAGCTGGCATAGCCGCACGTTGCGCCGTTGCTTCGCCTCATTCAGGTCAACGGTCTTGAGGGACTCGAAGACCGTCTCGCGTCCGACCGCGCTGATAAGGTCCTGGGGGACGCGGCGGCGGAAATACCAGACCTTACCGCGTCGCTGGAGATGTTGCTGACTAGGCACTTCCATAGTGCCCATGTGTACCATGCGTGTGTATCAATCGCCAATCTAAGCGACTGATTAGAAGGGGCATATTTTGAAAACAATACGTTAAGGGGGAATGGTGGAGCTGAGGGGATTCGAACCCCTGACCTCTGCATTGCGAACGCAGCGCTCTCCCAACTGAGCTACAGCCCCGCTCCACGCGCCCGAAGGGGCGCCAGCGCCGCATCGGGTCGAGGGCGCTGAATAGGGTTAGCCGGCCGACAAGTCAAGCGGCGCGTCAAGCGGCGCCGCGGCGGGTCCCGGCCGTCAGTTCAATTCCATCGTCAGGTCGGCCGAACGAATGCGGCGGCGCTTGGTCAGCGGCGCTTCCGCCGCCCCGGCGAGCGCGGCCGAGACCGTCTCCCGCAACGTCGCGAGATCGAACGGCTTCGGCAGGACGGCATGCGCCAGTACGTCGAGATTGTGGGCCCGCTGCCGCTCGTGCGCATAGCCCGACATCATCAGGATGCGCATATCCGGAAAGTCTCGCGCCGCCTTGAGCGCGAGCGCGATGCCGTCAAGCTCCGGCATCGCGATATCCGTCAGCAGCAGGTCGAACTGCTGGTCGAACAGCGCTTCCAGGGCGCGTTGACCATCTTCCGCGACGATCGTGTCGTGGCCGGAAATGGCGAGCGCCCGCGCAATGAACGCCCGCACTGTCGGTTCGTCTTCGGCGACGAGAATTTTCGCCATAGCATCGCCCCAACGTCGTTTCGCCGGCGCCGGCGCTATCCCGGACGCCTAGACGTCAGCTTCGCGCCGAGTCGGTTAAGGACACGTTAAAGGCGCCCAAGGGAACGCAAGCTCGGGTTAACCGATGTGGAAAAAATTGCCGGGCGCCGTCGCCGCATGCGCTCAGGCGGCGATCGGCCCGCCTTCGACCGTGACCCGGTGCATCAGCCGGCGCTGGCCGTGATAGTCGTTCAGGGCAAGATGCCAGGTCGCCCGGTTGTCCCAGAACGCGACCGACCCAGGCGCCCATTGGAAGCGATAGGAGAATTCCGGCCGCGCGGCATGGGCGTAGAGCATGTCCAGCAGCGGCTGGCTGTCTTCCTTCGACCAGCCGTCGAAATGGGTGGTGAAGCCCGGATTGACGTAGAGCGCCTTCCGGCCGCTGATCGGGTGGCGAATGACGACGGGATGGACGGCGTCCTGCGTCGCCGCGTCCTCATTGCCGAGCCGGCCGCCCAGGTCCTCGCCGCGCTTCATATAGTTGGCGTTTCGCCCGAAGACATGCCGGCTCGAGTGCACGGCCTTCATCCGCGAGAGCGTTTCCTTCAAGCCATCCGAAAGCGCGTCGTAAGCCGCGTACATCGACGCGAACATCGTGTCGCCGCCGATCGAAGGCGTCTCCCGCGCCACCAGGATCGAGCCGAGCGCCGGCTCCCGGTCGTAGGAGTGGTCGGTGTGCCAGCCGCCGCCGATATTCGCCTTCTGGTCCGGCTCTTTGCGGACCTCGGCGATGCTGGGCCAGCCCTCGACATGGGCGAAGAAGCGGTTGACGTTGACGCCGCCGAAGCGCTCCCCCATGGCAAGATGCGCGTCCGGCGCCAACTCCTGGTCGCGGAAGAAGAGCACGCCATGGGCGCCCAGCGCCTCGCGCAATTGCCCGACGACGCCGTCGTCCAGGTCGCGCGCGAGGTCGACCCCCTCGACGAATGCGCCGACATTGGGGCTGGCCGGAACGACGTTCAGATTGCGGGCCATGGCGCGTCTCCTGCGTTGCCTCAGTCGGACTGACTAGCCCCGGTTCTGCCTGTTCTCCACGAGGTCGTCGACGACCTGTGGCTCCGCCAGCGTCGAGGTGTCGCCGAGATTGCCGTAGTCGTCCTCGGCGATCTTGCGGAGGATGCGCCGCATGATCTTGCCGGAGCGGGTCTTCGGCAGGCCCGGCGCCCATTGCAGCCAGTCCGGCGAGGCGATCGGGCCGATCTCCTTGCGGACCCACTGCACCAGTTCCTTCTTCAACTCGTCCGACGGCGCCTCGCCCGCGTTCAGCGTGACGTAGGCATAGATGCCCTGGCCTTTCAGGTCATGCGGCGCGCCGACGACCGCGGCTTC
>DAINCG010000354.1:2411-4897 GCA_036732525.1 Pseudomonadota bacterium
CGGTGATCCAGTAGTAGCCGTCCTCGTCCCGGCGCGCGCCGTCGCCGGTGAAGTACTTGCCGGGATATGCCGAGAAATAGGTCTCGACGAAGCGCTGGTGGTCGCCGTAGACGGTGCGCATCTGGCCGGGCCAGCTATCCGCGATGCAGAGATTGCCGGAGCACGCGCCTTCCAGGACCTGCCCTTCCGCGTCGACCATGACCGGCTCGACGCCGAAGAACGGCCGGGTCGCGGAGCCGGGTTTCAGTTCCGTCGCGCCCGGCAGCGGCGTGATCAGGATGCCGCCCGTCTCCGTCTGCCACCAGGTGTCGACGATCGGGCAGCGGCCGTCGCCGACGACGTTGTGGTACCAGAGCCAGGCTTCGGGATTGATCGGCTCGCCGACGGAGCCCAGCAGGCGGAGGCTCTTGCGGCTGGTCGCCTTCACGGGGCCTTCGCCCTCTCGCATCAGCGCGCGGATCGCCGTCGGCGCCGTGTAGAAGATCGAGACGTTGTGCTTGTCGCAGATCTGCCAGAAGCGGCTGGTGTCCGGGTAGTTAGGCACGCCCTCGAACATCAGCGTCGTCGCGCCGTTGGCGAGCGGGCCGTAGACGATATAGCTGTGGCCGGTGACCCAGCCGACGTCGGCGGTGCACCAGTAGACCTCGCCGGGCTTGTAGTCGAAGACATACTCATGGGTCATCGAGACGTAGACTAGGTAGCCGCCGGAGGTGTGCAGCACGCCCTTCGGACGGCCGGTCGAGCCGGATGTGTAGAGGATGAAGAGCGGGTCTTCCGCGCCCATCGGCTCCGGCGCGCAGGCGGCCGGCTGGCTCGCGGAAATTTCATGGTGCCAGACGTCCCGGCCGGATTTCATCGGGACGCCGGCGCCGGTGTGGCGGACGACGATGACGGTGTCGACGCTGTCGCACTTCTCCAGCGCCTCGTCGACGTTCGCCTTCAAGGGCACCTTGCGGCCGCCGCGCAGGCCCTCGTCCGCCGTGATCACCATGCGGCACTTCGAATCGTCGATGCGCTGGGCGAGGCTATCCGGCGAAAAGCCGCCGAAGACGATGGAATGAATGGCGCCGATGCGCGCGCAGGCCAGCATCGCGTAGGCGGCTTCCGGGATCATCGGCATATAGATGCAGACCCGGTCGCCCTTGCCCACGCCCTTCGCCTTCATCGCGTTGGCCAGGCGGCAGACCTCGTCGTGCAGCTGCTGGTAGGTGACGTCCTTCGCATCCTTGGGATCGTCGCCCTCCCAGACGATGGCGACGTCGTTCGCCTTGGTCGGCAGGTGACGGTCGATGCAATTGGCGGAGACGTTCAAGACGCCGTCCTCGAACCACTTGATGGAGAGGTTCTTGGCGTCGTAGCTGACGTTCTTGACCTTGCTGTAGGGCCTTATCCAGTCGATGCGCTGACCGTGCTCCGACCAAAAGCCTTCCGGGTCGTCGATCGACCGCTGGTACATCTCCTGATATTTCGCGTTGTCGATCAACGCGTTCTTCGCGATTTCGGCGGGCGGCGGAAACAGCTGGTCGGACATGTGGACGCTTCCCTGCAAACGGATTTCTTCTGTTCACAGGTTTAAGCCCGCCGACCTCGACTCTTCAAGGTCTTCCGGCGGCGGGCGGGGCGGCTATCCTGGCCCTTCCGAAGCCGGAGGCCGCGCCCCATGACCTCATCCTTTCCCGTCGCCATCGGCGTCTGCCTGGACGCGGAGGCGATCTGGCTGAACAAGTTTCCGAAGGGCGAGCACCGCCCGATCCTCCTGTCGCACGGAACCTACGCGATCCACGAGGGCCTCGCGCCGCTGCTCGACCTGTTCCGCCGTCGCGGCGTCGAGGCGACGTTCTACGTGCCGGGCATCACCGCCGACCGCTGGCCGGACGCGGCGCGCCAGGTCCGGGACGCCGGGCACGAGATCGCCAGCCATACCTATGGCCACCTGAGCGCCGTCGGCATGAGCCGGGAGGACGAGCGGGCGGACATGTTGCGCGGCGTCGACGCGGCCGAGGCGGCCGTCGGCGTCCGGCCGAAAACCTGGCGGTCGGCCTCCTGGGAGTTTTCCGAGAATACGATCGACCTGATGCTGGAGGCGGGGGTCAGGGTCTCCGCCAACTACCAGGACCGCTCGCGACCCTATCGCCTCACGCGCGACGGCGAGGTTTTGCCGATCGTCGAATTGCCGGTGCACTGGCACCTCGCCGATGCGCCCTACTTCCTCTATGGCGGCCTGCCCGGCCGCGCGCCCCGGCCGGCGAGCGAGGCGGAGGCGGTCTGGCGGGAGGAGTTCGACGGCCTCTATGGCGACCGGCCGGGCGCCTTCTTTCACCTGACGCTGCACGTCCAGTTGATCGGGCATCCCGGCCGGCTGCGCATGCTCGACCGCTTCCTCGGCCATATCCAGGACCACGACCGCGCCGCCTTCATGACCGCGACAGCTGTCGCGGCGACGGTGCAGGGGGACGCGTGAGCGCGATCGAATACGGCTGGTACCT
>DAINCG010000354.1:4907-5190 GCA_036732525.1 Pseudomonadota bacterium
CGAACGGCGATACGACGGCGTTCAACGATGCGGGCGCGGTCATTCCGCCGTCGCCCGACCTGCTGCATCGCGTCGTCGCGACGGCGGAGGCGGCGGGCTTCTCCTACCTGTTGATCCCGGTCGGCCAAACCTGCTGGGAGGCCTTCATGGCGGGGGCGTTCGTCGCCGCGCAGTCGAAATCGATCAAGCCGCTGATCGCCGCCCGGCCGGGCTTCGTCAATCCCGTGCTGGCGGCGAAGATGATCGCGACCTTCGACCGGATGAGCGGCGGACGCATCGCCAT
>DAINCG010000355.1:0-5103 GCA_036732525.1 Pseudomonadota bacterium
CGCCGCCGCGACATCGGCCGACGCCGCCGCCGAAACCATCCGCACGACGCCCGGCCTCGCCCTGATCGTGATCGATTCAATCCAGACCATGTATGTGGAGGGCGTCGAGTCGGCGCCGGGGTCCGTCGCCCAGGTCCGCGCGTCGGCCCAGGTCCTCATCGGCGCCGCGAAGCGCTCGAACGCCGCGCTCGTATTGGTCGGCCACGTCACCAAGGACGGCGCCATCGCCGGACCCCGCGTGCTGGAACACATGGTTGACGCCGTCCTCTATTTCGAGGGCGACGCAAGCCAGCACTACCGCATCCTGCGCGCGGTCAAGAACCGCTTCGGCCCGGCCGACGCGCTCGGCGTCTTCGAGATGACCGGCGGCGGCCTGAAGGAGGTGCCGAACCCCTCGACGCTCTTCCTCTCCGAACGTCAGGACCGCCAGCCGGTGACCGGGGCGGCCGTCTTCGCAGGCTTCAGGGGGACGCGCCCGCTCCTGGTGGAGGTGCAGGCGCTGGTCGGCGCGCCCGGCCCCGCCTCGCCCCGCCGGGCCGTCGTCGGCTGGGACTCGGCCCGGCTCGCGATGACGCTCGCCGTCTTGGAAAGCCGTGCGGGCCTGCCGTTTTCCGGCCGCGACGTGTTCCTGTCCGTCGCCGGCGGCCTGAAGCTGGAGGAGCCAGCGGCAGACCTCGCGGCGGCCGCGGCACTCGTCTCCGCCCTCTTGGAACGCCCGGCTCCGCTCGACTGCGTCTTCTTCGGCGAACTGGCGCTATCGGGCGAAGCGCGCGCCGCGCCGCAGGCCGTCGCCCGCCTCAACGAAGCGCTCCGGCTCGGCTTCGCCGCCGCCGCGGCGCCCGGCGACGCTCGCCTCGACGGCCTCAAGACGACCCGGGTCCGGCGCATCGACGACCTGGTGACGCTGATCGCCGCACAGCCCTTGCTTCCGGCGCCGAAACCGTCAGATTGGGCGTCTGATCAGGCGGATTCCTAGACTCGGATGCACGACGGCATCGCCACCTTCGACTACATCGTCGCGGGCATTGTCGCCGCGAGCGGCATCCTCGCATTCATGCACGGCTTCGTGCGCGAGGTGCTGGGCATCGGCGCCTGGATCGGCGCGGGCGCAATCGCCATCGCCGGCTATCCGATGGCGCGGGAAGTGGCGACCGCCTATATCCCGTCGCCGCTGGTCGCCGACATCGCGGCGGGCGCGCTGCTGTTTATCGGCGCCTTCCTGATCCTGGCGATCATCGCCCGGGCGATCGCGCGCGCTTTCGAAAGCGCCGACGGCCTCGGCCCGATCAACCGTTCGCTCGGCCTCCTTTTCGGCTTCGCGCGCGGCGCTATTATCCTGACGGTGGCCTATCTCGCGTTTTCGTGGACGGTGCCGGAGCGCGACCATCCGGACTGGATCGCCCATGCCCGCACCACGCCGCTGCTGAAGGAAAGCTCGGGCATGCTGGAACAGGCGCTGCCGGAAGCCTGGCGCGCCCAGGGCAAGGACGCCGCCGAAGCCGCAGAACAGGCTGCGCGCGACGCCGACATCATTCGGGGCCTGAATGCGCCGGCGCCGGAGACGGCCGGAAACACGCCCGCATCCGGCGGATATAACGAAAACGAGCGCAAAGCGCTCGACGAACTGATCAAGGATAAGCAATAGTGTCGCCGCTGCGAGCTTCGGACGGGAGCAAACCCATGACGCAAAGCCGCCGCCCGCCGGGATCGGACGACGATAAGCTGCACGAGGAATGCGCCATCGTCGGCGTCTGGAACGCCGTGGGCGCCGCGAAGCTGACCGCGCTTGGCCTGCACGCCCTGCAGCACCGCGGCCAGGAAGCGAGCGGCATCTTCTCCTACGACCGCTCCGAAGGCCGCTTCTATTCCCGCAAGGGCCGCGGCACGGTCGAACGGGTGTTCGGCTCGCCGGAACGCATGGAAGGCCTGAAGGGCGGCGGCGCGATCGGCCACAATCGCTACGCCACCACCGGCGAGGACATGAGCAGCAACATCCAGCCGATGTTCGCCGAGTTCTCCTTCGGCGGCTTCGCGGTGGCGCATAACGGCAACCTCACCAACGCCCTCAAGATCCGGCAGCGCCTCGTCGGCGAGGGTTCGATCTTCCAGTCGACGACCGATACCGAGGTGATCATCCATCTGATCGCGCGGAGCGTCCGCTCAAACCTGGTCGAGCGCGTCGTCGATGCGCTCTCGCAGATGGAGGGCGCCTATTCCCTGGTCGCGCTTTCGCGCAAGAAGCTGATCGGCGTGCGCGACCCGATGGGCGTGCGTCCGCTGGCGCTCGGCCGGCTGACCAGCGTCGAAAACGCCGACGCCTATGTGCTTGCCTCGGAAAGCTGCGCCTTCGACATGATCGGCGCTGAGTTCGTGCGCGAGCTTGATCCCGGCGAAATGCTGATTATCGACGATTCGGGCCTGACCAGCCTGAAGCCGTTCCCGGTCGCGCGACACCGCCCCTGCATTTTTGAGCATATCTATTTCGCCCGGCCGGACAGCATTCTGGGCGGCCGCTCCGTCTATGAGTCCCGTAAGCGGATCGGCATGGAGCTAGCGCGGGAGAGCCATCCGCGCGGCGGCGCGGACATCGTCGTTCCGGTCCCCGATTCCGGCGTGCCGGCGGCCATCGGCTATGCCGCCGAAGCCGGCGTGCCGTTCGAATTGGGCATCGTGCGGAGCCACTATGTCGGGCGCACCTTCATTCAGCCGACCCAGTCGATCCGCGACCTGGGCGTGCGCATGAAACACAGCGCCAACGCCGCCTTGCTGAAAGGCAAGCGCGTCGTCCTGGTCGACGACTCGATCGTCCGCGGCACCACGTCGGCCAAGATCGTCGACCTGGTCCGCCGGGCCGGCGCGGCGGAAGTGCACATGCGCATCTCCAGCCCGCCGACGACGGACCCCTGCTTCTACGGCATCGACACGCCCGACCGCTCGGAGCTTCTGGCTGCGCGCTATTCCGTCGAGCAGATGACGGCCCAGATCAAGGCGGACAGCCTCGCCTTCGTCTCCGCCGACGGCCTTTACCGCGCCATGGGCGAGGCGGACGGCCGCAATGCCGAACGGCCGCAATACTGCGACGCCTGCTTCACCGGCCAGTATCCGACCCGGCTGGTCGACGCCGAAGCCGGCCTCGTCGGCGTCGCCACCGACCGACCGATCGAGCAGGCCGCCGAATGACCGACTTACCGCGGCTCGACGGCCGCGTCGTCCTGGTCGCGGGCGCGTCCCGCGGCCTCGGCGCCGCCGCCGCCGAAGCCCTTGCCGCCGCCGGCGCGGAGACGATCATCGTCGCGCGCACCCAGGGCGCTCTCGAAGCGCTGCACGACCGGATCAAAGCGGCCGGCGGCAAGGCGGTCATAGCGCCCGTCGACCTGACCGACGGGGACGCCGTCGACCGGCTGGCGCTCGGCGTGGCGGACCGGTTCGGACGCCTCGACGCCCTGGTCTTGAGCGCCGCGATCCTGGGCGTCCTGTCGCCGATCGCTCATGTGAAGCCCGAGGTCTTCGAGAAGACCGTCGCCACCAATCTGACCGCGCACTGGCGCATGATCCGGAACTTCGAGGCGCTGCTGCAACGCTCGCCGGCGGGCCGCGCGGTCGTGGTGACCTCCGGCGCCGCGGCGGGCGGCCTCGCCTTCTGGTCGCCCTACGCCGCGAGCAAGGCGGCCCTCGAAGCCATGACCTCCTGCTGGGCGGAGGAGGTCAAGAGCACGGCCCTTCGCGTCAATCTGATCGATCCGGGCGTGATGGCCACCGGCCTCCGTGCGGAAGCCTTTCCGGGCGAGGATCCGGCGACGATCCGCCAGCCGGAGACGATCGCGCCGATGATCGTCCGCCTCGCCGCGGCCGAGTGCGACCTGCACGGCCAGGTGATGCGCGCCGGATAGCCGCTATTCGGTCTTCGGCTTCAACGCGTCTGCCAGGCTGACCTGTCCGCTGCCGCGCCGCGCCGGCTGCTGCTGCGATGCCGCCGGCGCCCAGCCCGCCATGAAGACGATCTCGAACGGAATGGCGAGGCGGCCGTCCGGCGCGGCCGCGATCTCCTGCAGGCGGGCCAGCGCGGCCAGCAGCACCTCCCGCCGGAGCGGCTGGCGATTCCGGGCGCGGAGCACGTTCGCCTCCCCCATGTCACGGAGGTCCTGGAGCAGCCGAAAGGGTTCGCCATAGGAGACCGTGATCGTCTCCGTATCCGCCACGGGCAGCGCGAAGCCGGCGCGCTGCAACAGCGCCGCCGCGTCGCGGATGTCGACGAAGGGCGCGACATGGGGCGCCGCCGGCGCGTCGAGCGCGCTCTCCGCCTCCAGGAACGCCTGCCTCAGCGGCGCCAACGTCGCCGGGCCGAACAGCGCGGCCAGAAAGAGACCGTCCGGCCGGAGCGACCGACGGATCTGCAGCAAGGCGCCTGGGAGGTCGTTGGCGACATGCAGGTCGAGGCTCGCGAAGACCAGATCCAGCGTTTGCTCGCCGAACGGCAAAAATTCGGCGTCGAGCGCGACGGCTTCGGCGGCGCCAGCCAGCAGCGCCGCGTCGAGATCGGCCTCGATCAGACGCGCGATCCCGCCCCGGCCCTGAAGCGCCTTCCGTGCGACGCCGCCGCGCGCGCCAAGAGCGAGCGCGGTCGGGAACCGCGGCGTCAGGTCGTCGAGCCGTTCCGCCAGGCGTTCCGCGACCTCCGCCAATAGGAAATCGGCGTCCGCGAGGCGCGCGCGCATCCGGCGGCGGCGGACGAGCGTGCGGTCGAAGATGTCGGGCGCAGGCTCCAAAACTCCGGCCTTTCCAGCTTGCTTGAGCGCTCTCGCCGTGGGGCCTAGCATGCCGCCGACCCTTTCGAAACCATGCGGACCATTCGCCATGCCGACGACCATCGCGCCCAAGGCGCTGCACGATCTGATCGCCGCCAATTCCGGGGAATACGCCCTGGTCGACGTGCGCGGCGAGCGGGCCTTTTCCGACGGCCACCTGATGCACGCGATCTCCGTGCCGCTCGGCCGGTTGGAGGTGATGATCGGCGACCTCGTGCCGCGCATGGCGACGCCGATCGTGCTGACCGACGGCGGCGACGGCGCGCTCGCGACGAAGGCGGCGGACCGCCTGGAAGCG
>DAINCG010000356.1:0-4810 GCA_036732525.1 Pseudomonadota bacterium
GTCGAGCTCCTTCCGCCGCGCCCGCCGTTCGAGCGCCCGGACGATGCGCGCGCGGGGGCCGCCATAACGGTCCAGGTAGGCCAGCCCCGACCGGACGAAGCCGGCGACGACGCGGTCCGACGCCGGCTTGCCGGACGCCCGGGCGCCGCTTTCGCCGTCGCCATGCGCATTCTCGTTGACATCCAAGGCCTGGACGCCTTTATTGGCCGCTTTCCCATGCGGGCGGACCGTCATTTTTTCGGCCCCGCACAACCCAGGAGCTGGCTGTGATCGACACCGTCATGCCGACGTACGGCGTGCGCGATATCGCGTTCGACAGGGGTGAAGGCGTTTACCTGATCGATACGGCTGGCCGACGATTCCTGGATTGCGGTTCGGGCATCGCGGTGACGTGCGTCGGCCATGCCCACCCGCATCTCGTGCAGGCGCTGAAGGCGCAGGCGGAGAAGGTCTGGCATACCTCGAACCTCTACGAGATTCCGGGTCAGAAGCGCGCGGCGGAACGGCTGGTCGAAAACAGCTTCGCCGACACCGTGTTCTTCTGTAACTCGGGCGCGGAGTCGCTGGAAGCCCAGATCAAGCTGATGCGGAAGCATCATGCCCACAACGGGCATCCGGAGAAGCATCGCATCATCACCATCCAGGGCGCCTTCCACGGCCGGACGCTGGCGACGCTGGCGGCGGGCAACAACCCCGCGCACCTCGCCGGCTTCGGCGAGAAAGCGCCCGGTTTCGACCAGATTCCGTTCGGCAATCTGAACGCGCTCCGCGACGCCATCACGCCGGAAACGGCGGGCGTCATCATCGAGCCCGTGCAGGGCGAGGGCGGCATCCGCGCGATGGACATCGACTTCATCAAGGGCGTGCGCGCCGCGTGCGACGAATTCGGCATCCTGATGGGCGTCGACGAAGTCCAGTGCGGTATGGGACGCACCGGCAAGCTGTTCGCCTATCAGTGGGCGGGCATCGAGCCGGACGTCATGTCGCTCGCCAAGGGCCTCGGCGGCGGCTTCCCGGTCGGCGCCTGCCTCGCGACGGCGGAAGCGGCGGACGGCATGGTCGCCGGCACGCACGGCTCCACCTTCGGCGGCAACCCGCTCGCTTCAGCGGCGGTCAACGCGGTGCTCGACATCGTGCTTGCCGAAGGGTTCCTGGACGACGTCCAGGCCAAGGCCAAGGTCTTCCGAGACGGACTCGAGGCGATCGCCAAGCGGCATCCCGACAAGGTCGAGGAAGTCCGCGGCATCGGCCTGATGCTCGGCGTCCGCGTCAAGCCGGCCAACGGAGCGGTCGTCGCGGCCTGCCGCGCCGAAGGCCTGCTGACGGTGCCCGCCGGCGAGAACGTCGTGCGCTTCCTGCCGCCGATGATCATCAGCGAGGTCGAAATCGGAGAGGCGCTCGGCGCGTTCGAACGCGCGCTCGACGCCGTCGCGGCATGACGACTGTCGCTACGGCGAAGCACTTTCTCGATCTCGCCGACTACGACGCGGCCGTCCTCCAGGGCATCCTGGACACGAGCGGGCGCGCCAAGCGCGGCGACGCGGATCTGAGCACGGCGCTTGCCGGCAAGACCGTGTTGATGATGTTCGAGAAGCCGTCGACCCGAACCCGCGTCTCGCTGGAAACCGCGGTGAAGCAGATGGGCGGGTCGACGGTCGTGCTGAACCCCGCCGACAGTCAATTGGGCCGGGGCGAAACGGTGGCCGACACGGCGCGCGTGCTGTCGCGCTACGTGGACGCCATCGCCTTGCGCACGCACGATCACGCCAAGCTGGCGGAAATGGCGGCGCACGCCACCGTGCCCGTCATCAATCTGCTGTCGAGCTGGTCGCATCCCTGTCAGCTCATCGCCGACCTGGTGACGATGGAGGAGCGCTTCGGCGATCTCTCCAAGCTGAAGGTTGCGTGGTCGGGCGACGGCAACAACGTGCTGCATTCGTGGATGCACGCCGCCGCCCGCTTCGGCTTCGAGCTGGCGATCGCCTGCCCGGCGGAGCGCATGCCGTCGGCCGACGCGATCCGCTGGGCGAAAGAAACGGGCGCGCGCGTCAGCTTCACGGAGACACCGCAAGACGCGGTCGCGGGCGCGGACGCGGTCGTGACCGACGTCTGGGTCTCGATGGGCGACGAGGCGGCGGCCCCGTCGCTCCACAATATGCTGGCCCCGTACCGGGTCGATGAAGCCCTGATGGCGAAAGCGAAGCCGGAAGCGATCTTCATGCACTGCCTGCCGGCCAAGCGCGGACAGGAGGTGACGGACGGCGTTCTCGACGGCCCGCAGTCCGCCGCCTGGGATGAGGCGGAGAACCGGCTGCACGCCAACAAGGGCATTCTCGCCTGGTGCCTGGCCTGACCGGCGGAGGCGCCATATGGCCGATCCCGTTCTGGAACGACTGCGCTCGATGGGCGGCGACTACGTGCTGCCTTTCCAACTTGTCGAAAGCGGTCTGCGCGGCCGCCTGGTCCGGCTCGACGGCGCCGTCGACCGGATTCTCGGCCGCCACGCCTATCCGGAAGCGCCGTCGGCGCTGCTCGGCGAGGCGCTGGCGCTGACCGCGGCGCTTTCGGCGACGGTCAAGTTCGAAGGCAAGTTCACCCTGCAGGCCCAAGGCGGCGAAGGCGCCGTGCGCGCCATGGTCGCCGACGTCGACACAGGCGGCCACCTGCGGGGATACGCGTCCTTCGACCGCTACGCCGTGGCCGACCTGCCGGACGACCCGAGCCTCGCACGGATGTTCGGCGGGGGATATCTGGCGTTCACGGTGGAGCGCGGCGGCGGCGAAGGCCGCTACCAGGGCATCGTCGCGCTCGAAGGCGAGACGCTGGCCGATTCGGTGCATCACTACTTCCGGCAGTCGGAGCAGATTCCGACCGGCATCCGCCTCGCCTGCGGGCGCGGGCCCGACGGCCGATGGCGCGCGACCGGACTGCTGCTGCAGCGCGTGCCCGACACCGGCGGCGAGGCGATCGCCGGCGCGGCCCGCAACATCGTCCGTCCCGATCCCGAAACCTGGGAAGAGGACGAGGGCTATATGCGCGCCATGGCGTTGATGTCGACGCTGGGGCGCGAAGAGATGCTCGACCCCGACCTTTCGGCCGAGCGCACGCTCTTCCAACTGTTCCACGAGGACGGGGTGCGCGTCTGGGACGCCGAAGCCGTGACAGGCGATTGCGCCTGCCCGCCCCAAAAATTCCATGATCTTCTGGCGAGACGGCCGCGCAGTGAACTTGAGGACTGCAAGGTCGATGGCGTCGTGAGCGTCACCTGTGAGTTCTGCGGCAAGACGGAGCATTTCGATGATGCGGCCCTGGATGCGCTTTTCCGAAGCAACGATGAATAGGCGGACCGCCGTCGGCGCCCTCGCCGTCGCGGCGATCCTCGGGCTTGGCGGCTGCGCCAGCGATCCGGTCTATATCGTCGAGCCCTACGAATATGCCGAGACGCCGGTCTGGCAGGTTCGGGCGGGCGAGATCCGGGTGGTCGAGGCGCCCGGCCTCGCGGCGCCGGACCCGGCGATCGCCGCGCGCCTCGCCGAACCGCCGGCGAAGACGGCCGGCCGCTGGACCGCCGCAAGGCTCCGAACCGAATCCGACTCGCTCGGCTCCGTCGTCTTCACGATCGAGGAAGCGTCGGCGTCTGAGCGCATCCTGCGCACGCGGGGCGGCGTCACCGGCCTCGTCACGCGCGACCCGGAATCGGAGCTGACTGTCGCCTACGCCGTCGACGTTCAGGCCTACGGACCCGACGGCGGCCGTCTCGGCGGCGCCAAGGCGCAGTCGAGCGCCTCCAGCACGCTTCGGGAAGGCCAGGACGAGGACGACCGGCGCCGGCTCTGGACGCGCCTCGTCAAGGAAGCGACCGACCGCCTCGACAAGGAACTGCAGCGCCAGGTCGCGACCGGGCTTGCGCCCGTGCTGCAACAGCAGCGCTAGACGCCGTCCGTGCCGCTCGCCCTGCTGGCGACGCTGGCGCTCGTCCAGGGCGTCACCGAATTCCTGCCGATCTCCTCTTCCGCCCATCTGGTGCTGACGCGGGCGGCCTGGACCGCGCTCGGTCTGGCCGCGCCCGCGCCCGACCCGGCGGCGGAGCTCGCGCTCGACGTGGCGCTGCATGTCGGGACGCTGTTCGCGGTCATGCTCTACTTCCGCCGCGACGTCGCGGAACTCATCGTCGGCGGCGTCGACCTGCTGCGCCGGCGCCGGTCGGCGGCCGCGCATCTCGCCTGGCTGGTGCTGGTCGCAACGATCCCCGCCATTCTCGCGGGCGCGCTCGCCAAGGGATTTATCACGACGCACCTGCGGGGCGTCGAGGTGATCGGCTGGACGACCCTCGTCTTCGGCGTGCTCCTCGGCGTCGCCGACAGAAGGCCCGCCCGGCGGGCGACGCGCGATCTCGGCTGGCGCGGCGCCGTCTTCGTCGGCGCCGCACAGGCGCTGGCGCTCGTCCCCGGCGTCAGCCGGTCGGGCGTTGCGATGACCGCCGCCCGCTGGATCGGCCTGGACCGGACGGAAGCCGCGCGGTTCGCCCTGTTGCTGGCCCTGCCGACCATCGCCGGCGCCGGCCTGCTGGCCGGGCTCGACCTCCGCGACGCCGCGATCGGGCCCGGCGTGGCGCGGGACGCGGCGATCGGCGCCGGTCTCGCTTTCGTTGCGGCCTACATCGCGATCTGGGCGATGATGCGCTGGCTCCGGTCCGCGAGCTTCCGGCCGTTCGTGCTCTACCGGATCGTGCTGGGCGTGGCGCTGCTAGGTCTCGCCTATAGCGGCGTCCAGTGATCCCGGCCTGACGACCGCGGCGCGCGCCGGCCAT
>DAINCG010000356.1:4833-5100 GCA_036732525.1 Pseudomonadota bacterium
GCCCGCGCAATCCCCGCTGGCGCAGCAGATGGTCCAGCAGGACGACGGCCATCATTGCCTCCCCGATCGGCGCGGCGCGGATGCCGACGCACGGGTCGTGCCGTCCCTTGGTGCGGACCTCGATCTCGTCCCCGTCCGCGCTGACGCTCCGCCGCGGGATCAGGATGGAGCTGGTCGGCTTGACGGCGAAGCGCGCGACGATCGGCTGGCCGGTCGAGATACCGCCGAGGACCCCGCCGGCGTGGTTCGCCTCGAACCGGACGCGGC
>DAINCG010000357.1:0-3089 GCA_036732525.1 Pseudomonadota bacterium
AGCGCGTGCGGCGATGGCGCCAGCGTCGCCAGAATGCGTCCGTCGGCGCCGGGTTCCGGCGCGGCCGCGTGATAGTAGTCGCCGAGCACGTAGGTCTCGGCATCGCGCATCAGCACGCCCTGCCTGGCCCAGGTCCAGCCGTCCGGCCCCGCCCGGTCGGGCGGAATGTAGGTCTCGCCCGGCTGAAACTGGTAGAGGTGGCGCGTCTCGTCGAGCGGCGTCCAGTCGCGCGTCCGCACCAGCGGCGCCGGACGGGAAAACCACACCCGCGCCGCATCGGCGCCCGCGATGGCGAGGCGGGAGACGCCATGTCCTTCGACGTCGCGGTCGCCGTCCACCCGCGTCACGAACAGGTCGCCGGGCCCGTAGACTTCGCGCAGCAGCGCGCCGGCGACCGCTCCGTCGAAGATCTCGAAGTCGCCGCTGTCGTAGTAGAAGCCGGCATGCGGCGCCGCGATCGCTTCGCGGCAGGACCGGACGAGGACGGCGCTCGGCCCCTTGCAGGCGAAGAAGACTGGCGAGGCGACGAGCCGTCCATAGCGCCGCTGCCAGGCCTCCGCCGACCGGTTCCGCGGATCGAAGGCGACCACGCGGAGGTGCGGCGGCTGACGGACGTCGAGCCAGTGGACGGACGTCCCCTCGCGAATGACGTAGTCCGCGATGTGCATGTATTCCTGGTAGCGGTTCGCGAGCATGCCCATGAGCGCGTCCGGCTTCCGCGCCCGCATCGCCTGCCGCAGTTCGCGCAGAAAGACGTGCCGGGCGCGGGCGTGGGACATGGCCGCGCCTGGATTGTCGCCGCCGACGCGACCGTCCGGCCCGTTCCAGAGATAGCCGCCGTCGAGGAAGAGGCCGTCGAACCCGGCGTCGAGCGCTTCCAGCGCCCGCCCGATCAGGAAGTCGCGCACCGGCTTCCGCGTGATGTCGAGCAGGAACCAGTTGCCGTCCGAGCGATCGCTGCGCGGCGCCATGAAGTCCTTGCCTGCCGAATCCTTGAGCCGCCAGGAGAGGGGAACGGCAGGATCGGCGTCGCGGACGCCGATCGCGCCGAAGAACATGTAGAACTGCGGACTGGCCCCGCCGGCGCGGATCGCGTCCGCGTCTTGCGCGCGCGGCAGCGCCAGTCGAAGCAGGGCGAGGCCTTCGCCTTGCGGCAGGCCGTCGGCGAAGTAGGTCAACTCCTCCGCCGTCGGGAAGCAGGGCCGGCCACGCCCGCGATCCGGCTGGCCGCAAAGCTCCTGGTCGGACGCGCGGGCGAAGTCCGGCCGGGCGATCACGCCCGGATTGGGCGCCCAGAAGCGCGGCGGGAACTGCGCGATCGCTTTCCCCTCAATCGCCTGGCGATCGGGCGCGCCGAACCGGGCGTCCTGGATATGCTTCAGGCCGGCATGGTGGAAGATGCGCATCCCCGCCCGGTCGCCGGCCTTGAGGTCGAACCGGCTCGATGCGCTGTCGGCGCCCCGGTTGAACTCGCGGTAGGCGGGGAAAAGCGCGCGCACCCGTCCCGGCTCCACCGTGTAGGCGATCGCGCCGAGGCGGTTGGTGTCGTAGACGACATGCAGCCCGCCCGCCTTGTAGCCCGGAATGACGCTCTCGGCCTCGCGGACGGGACCGTCGGCCGCGTCCTTCCAGGCATAGGGGTAGTAGGACGTGGCCCCCCTGGGACCGTCCTCCCGGAGCGTCGTCGCATGCACGTCGAGCAGGTTCGCCTCGAACGCCTTGGAGCGGGCCTCGGCCCCGTAGCTCGCCTTCGGGATGGCGCGTTCGAACGCAAACTCGATCCGGGTCCGGTCGGACGCCGCGGTCAGCGTCGCCGCCGCGACCGTCCGGCCGTCTTCGCCCGTGAACCGGAACGTCGCCCGTCCGGCGGCGCAATCGCCGGGCGCGCTCGATATCTTCTCTCCCGCCGCCAGCACGAACGGGCGGAGGGTGAGCGTCTCCGCGACTTGAAGCGCGTTGCAGGCTTCGGCCAGCGCCGACGTCGCCGGCGCGGCGAACGCCAGCAGGCAAGCGAGGAACGCACCTGGCCGAAGACGCATCCGCGCCCTCAGTAGATCTTCGGTTCGGGCGTCGACGGGCCGGCGTGCAGGATGTCGAAGTCGCAGCCCTGGTCCGCCTGCGTGACGTGCTGCATGAAGAGCGCGCCATAGCCGCGGGCATAGGGGTTCGGCGGCGGCGTCCAAGCCTTGCGACGCTCGGCCAGTTCCTCCTCCGACACATGCAGCTCGAGCTTCCGCGCGTCGACGTCGAGCGTGATCATGTCGCCCGTCTTGACCAGCGCCAGCGGCCCGCCGACCGCGGCTTCCGGCGCCACGTGCAGCACGCAGGCGCCATAACTCGTCCCGCTCATCCGGCAGTCGGAGATGCGGACCATGTCGCGCACGCCCTGCTTCAGCAGTTTCTGCGGGATCGGCAATTGGCCCCATTCCGGCATGCCGGGCGCGCCCTTCGGGCCGGCGTTCTTCAGCACCAGCACGCTGTCCTTGGTGACGTCGAGGTCGGGGTCGTCGATCCGGGCGTACATGTCGTCCACGTTCTCGAACGCGACGGCGGGGCCGGTGTGCTTCAGGAGATGCGGTTCGGCCGCCGTCGGTTTGATAATCGCGCCGGAGGGGGCGAGGTTCCCGCGAAGCGCCGCCGTCCCGCCCGTTGGCGACAGGGGGTTGGAGCGCGGGCGGATGACCTCGTCGTTATAGATCTCCGCCGTCTCGATGTTCTCGCCGAGCGTGCGGCCGTTGCAGACGACCCGATCGAGATGCAGCAGGTCGCCGATCTGCTTCAAGAGCGCGCGCAGCCCGCCCGAATAATAGAAATCCTCCATCAGGTATTTGCCGGAGGGCTTCAGGTTCACCAGCATCGGCGTCGTCTTGGAGATCGCGTCGAATTTCTCCAGATCGAGCTTGATGCCCGCCCGGCCGGCCATCGCGGTCAGGTGGATGATGGCGTTGGTCGAGCCGCCCAAGGCCATGTCGGCGGTGATCGCGTCCTCGAAGGCGGCTTCGGTCGCGATATCGGACGGCTTCATGTCCTCCCAGATCATCTCGACGATGCGGCGGCCGGACCGGCTCGCCATCATCGAGTGGGTCGCG
>DAINCG010000357.1:3136-3822 GCA_036732525.1 Pseudomonadota bacterium
GGAGGCGCCCGGCAGCGAGAAGCCCAGCGTCTCCGCGAGCGACATCATGGTGGACGCCGTGCCCATGGTCATGCAGGTGCCGGCGGATCGCGCGATGCCTTCTTCCAGCTCGCCCCATTCCTCGTCGGTGACGTTGCCGGCGCGCCGCTCGGCCCAGTATTTGAAGACGTCGGTGCCGGAGCCCAGCGTATTGCCCCGCCAATGGCCGCGCAGCATGGCGCCTGCCGGCACGTAGATCGCCGGCAGGTTCATCGAGATGGCGCCCATCAGGAGCGCGGGCGTGGTCTTGTCGCAGCCGCCCATCAGCACGACGCCGTCGATCGGCTGGGAGCGCAGCAGCTCCTCCGTCTCCATCGCCAGGAAGTTGCGGTAGAGCATGGAGGTCGGCTTGGTCATCTGCTCGCCGACGGACATGGCGGGCATTTCCATCGGGAAGCCGCCCGCCTGCCAGACGCCGCGCTTCACCTCTTCGGCGCGCTGGCGCATGTGACTGTGGCAGGTGTTGGTGTCGGCCCAGGTGTTGACGATGCCGACGACGGGCTTGCCCTGAAAGTCCTCCCGGCTGAAGCCCATCTCCATCGTCCGGCTGCGATGCCCGAAGGCCCGCATGTTGTCGACGCCGAACCAGCGGTGGCTGCGCAGGTCTTCGAGCTTTTTGCGGGACATGATCGAGCTTCCTCCAGGCG
>DAINCG010000357.1:3867-5083 GCA_036732525.1 Pseudomonadota bacterium
GCGGCGGCGGAGTCACGCACCGGGCGCCATTCCTTGCCAGTTGGAGCCGTATCCGGCGCGCCGTCCGCATACACTTTCCGACATGCGGATGCGGTAGGGGGCCCGGCCGCGAACACCAAGGAGGCGGGGCATGCCCGACATTGATCTTGCCGCATTGGACGGAACCGATGGGTTCCGGATAGACGAACGCAACACGGGCGACCGCGTCGGTTTCTCAGTCAGCGACGCGGGCGACGTCAACCGGGACGGTTTTGCCGATATCCTGGTCGGCGCGGACGAGGCCGGGAACGGCGGCGAAGCCTATATCATCCTCGGCCGGGCGGACGGCTTCGGCGCCGTGTTCGACCCGAACGATCTCGTCGGCCCGAACGGCACGATCCTCGACGGCCCGGCGAGCGGCGCCCGGCTCGGCTTCTCCGTCGGCGGCGCGGGCGACATCGACGGCGACGGCTATGACGACGCCGCCACGACCTCGATCTTCTCGAACACGTCCGGCTTCGTCGTCTACGGGAAGCCGGACGGCTTTTCGCGCGTCACGACCCTCGATCCTGCTGACGGACGGGATGTGGACCGCATCATAGGTTCCTCCTTCACCGCCAACATCGACGGCGCGGGGGACTTCGACGGCGACGGCTATGCCGACGTCATTTTCGGGGAAACGGTCGGCGACAGCGCCGGCGGTCCGAACCGGGGCGGCCAGGCGATCGTCCTCTATGGCGGGCCGGCGGGCCTGGCGGACGACATTCGGATCGACGCGCTGACGACGGCGCAAGGTTTCGCCCTGACCGGAAGCGCAGCCGATGAACTCGTGGGCGGCTCGGTCGCGGGGGCGGGCGACGTCAACGGCGACGGTTATGCGGACATCGTCATCGGCGCGATCGGCCTCGACGGCGCCGCCGACTACACCGGCGGCGCCTATGTCGTGCTCGGCCGCCCCGGGACGCCGCCGCTCGCCTCCAGCCTGGGGGCGCTCGACGGCAGCGACGGGTTCCGGCTCTCCGGCCGCCGCGACGGGCGACCTCACCGGCGACTCGGTCGAAAGCGCGGGCGACGTCAACGGCGACGGCTATGACGACATCATTATCGGCGGCCGGCGCGTAGGGGCGTCCGACGCGGGCGGGACCTATGTGGTGTTCGGCGGCGCGGGGGCCTTTCCGGCGGACATCCCGCTCTCGGGCCTCGATGGGACGGACGGCTTCCGCCTCGACGGAGTCGC
>DAINCG010000358.1:0-5071 GCA_036732525.1 Pseudomonadota bacterium
GCTCCGCCGGGAGCCGACCGGCGTCGCGGAGGCCTGGCGGGGCGACGTGGTCGCAACCGCGAAGTTCGACCTGGCCGCCGGCGACGAACTCGACGGCGAGGGCGGCTATAAAGTGTGGGGCAAGCTGATGCCGGCGACGGATTCGCTGGCGGTCGGCGGCCTGCCGATCGGCCTCGCTCATGGCGTCCGCCTGAAACGGCCGGTCGCTCAGGGAGCGCCGGTGACGTGGGACGACATCGAGGCGCCCGCCAAGAATGACGCCGTCGCCTACCGTCGCCGGATGGAGCAGGAAATCGCGCCGGCTTGACCCGGCCGGGCCACGGCCTAAACACCTCGGCGCACAACTCCGCGCTCCGCTTTCGACGCTAAGGATATCGATAATGCCCCTCGCTCGCGGCCGCCAGTTCCTGGCGATCCCCGGCCCGACCAACGTGCCGTTGCGCATTCTCCAGGCGCTCGACCGGCCGCCGATGGACTTCACGTCGCCGGAGTTCGCCGACGTCGCCGAGGAGGTGCAGATGGGGCTGCGCCGCGTCTTCAAGACAGAGCATGACATCTTCATCTGGGCCTCAACCGGCCACGGCGCCTGGGAAGCCGCGATCGCGAACTTTTATTCGCCCGACGAAAAAGTGCTGATCTGCGAGACTGGCGCCTTTTCGGAATGGTGGCTCGAGATGGCCGGTCTGTTCGGCCTCGACGCCGAATATCTGCCGGGCGACTGGCGCATGGGCATCGATCCGGCCGCGCTCGAAGCGCGCCTCAGGGCCGACACGGGCCATGAGATCAAGGGCATCGGCATCGTCCACAACGAGACGTCGACCGGTCTCTGCAACGACCTCGCGGCTCTCCGCAAGGCGATCGACGCGGCCGGACATCCCGCGCTGTTGATGGTCGACACGATCTCCTCGCTCGGCTCCATGGACTTCCGGATGGACGAGTGGGGCTGCGACGTCGTCGTCGGCGGCTCGCAGAAGGGCCTGATGCAGCACACCGGCCTCGGCCTCCTCGGCGTCAGCCCGAAGGCGCTCGCCCGCGCCGAGAACGCGACCGGGCCGCGCCGTTACTGGGACATCCGGCGCTCGCTGCAGATGCCTTTCCACATGCGCAATCCGGGCACGGCCCCGGCGCATTTCTTCTACGGTCTGAAGGAAGCCATCAAGTTCCTGGAGGAAGAAACGCTCGACGGCGTCTTCGCCCGGCATGCGCGACTCGCCGAGGCAGTGCGCCGCGCCGTCGCCGAATGGTCGAAGGGCGGCGCGATCGACTTCTACGTGAAGAACGCCGACCGCCGGTCGAATTCCGTCACCGCGGTCGAGATCACCGGCCCGGTCGACTCCGACGCCTTCCGCTTCGCCTGCCGGGTCGTGCTGGGCGGCGGCCTGCTGCAGCTCGGCGGCAAGCTGTTCCGGATCGGCCATCTGGGCGACCTGAACGAGCCGATGGTCTGGGGCACGCTCGCCGCCATCGAGGCGACCCTGAAGCGGAAGGGCGTGCCGCACGGGCCCGGCGGCGTCGACGCGGCGATCGCCTATCTGGCGGGCTGAGCCGAAACGGCTGATGGTCCGGAGTGGCCGAAATTCTGGCGCGGCCGACCGTCGGGCGAGAACCGGCCGGCGCGCGCCGTCGCATCCAACGCCGGTTGGACGGGCGTGGCCTGCGCGACATCGCTGATATGAGGCGCGGGCGGTCGGCCGCCAGTAGCCGCCGTCACAGCCCGGTCGGCGGCGGGTCAGATTGGGCGCCGGGGCGTTCCGTGCGGGTCCGGCGCGGGGCCGCCGACATAGCCGCGTTCGGCCGCCAGATCGGCGAAGCGCGCACAGAGCCCGCCGTCGTCCGTCGGCGGATCGACCGGCAGCGCCTGTTCCGAAGCGAACAGGCCGTCCATGACCCGGTGAAACGCCGCTTCGCCGGAAGCGTCCGCTGCGGCCGCAATCTCGCGAAGCGGCCGCGCCCCGCCGGCGAGCGCCGCCACGATCCTGCGGGCGACCGCGTTGTCGAACTTGAGGCGGCCGGCGTCCGTCTCCGCGTGATATTCGACATCGCCCGGCTCCCGGTCGAGCCGGGCCCATCCGTCGAGCCGCGAGGGCGGCGCGCCTGAGATCGCGCCAGGCCCCGGACGCGCGGCGACGCCGTGGAAGTGTCCCTGGCGCAAGAACATGTCGCGCAGGGTCAAGGCGGCTCCGACGCTGGGCGCCGTCGCCAGCAGATCGCGTTGCGCTTTCCCGAATGCAAAATCGTCCCGCATCGCGGAGAGGCGCCCGCCCCCAAGATAGTCGCAGCCGACATCCGCGAAGCGCCGCATCAACTCAAGTGTCCAGATCGGCCGCCATGCGTCAACGAGGAACTCGTGCGCCACGTAGCCATGCGGAAACTTCTCGGCCATTTCGCCATAGCGGCTGGCCCCGTCCTTGATCAGGTCGTTGCGGGCGGCCGCATCCAACGCCGCCGCCACGCCCTTGAAGTTCGCGACAATCTCCTGCGTCGAGCGCCCCGGCGTCGCCGTCGTGAGCTCGGCGAACAGCTTCTGCATGGGCATCAGCGTCAGCCAACCGACGACGGTATTGGCGCTGACGACCGCCGCGCCGCCGGGCTTCAGCAGACGGTCGATCGCCTTGAAGAGATCATCCCGCGCGGCGTCCCCGACCCACGAATAGACGCCGTTCGCGACGGCGTAGTCGACCGGTCCGAGCTCCAGAACGTCGTCATCACCGAAAAACCCGGCGATGAAACGGATGTTCTCAAGGCCGACTTCGCGGGCGAACCGGCGTCCGATCTCGACATGGCTCGCGCTCGCGTCGACGCCGACGAACTCGCCTTCGGGATAGGCGGCCGCGTAGGCCGCCACGCCGAGGCCGGGTCCGCAGCCGAGGTCGACATAGCGAAACGGCGGCCGCCGTCCGGCGCGCGGCGGGGCGCGTCCGTGATAGCGCAGCACATGGTCGATCCAGGCGGGCGCGAGTTCCGGGATGATCGTCGCGATGTAGTCCGCCTGGACGAGCGTATTCACCGCCCCCCGCCCTGCAGCAGCGAGGTCAGCCGCCGCATCCGGTCGCCCGCCACATGGAGCGTATCCAGCAGACCCTCGTCGATCTCGTTCTCGGCCTCGAAGCGCGCGCCCTCGTCGCCATCGCCGTAGCCGAGGCGCGCGACGGTGCTGCGCAAGCGGTCGGAGAGGAAGACGGCGAGCGCGCGGTAGAAACGCGCCGCGAACGCCGGCTCCGCCGCCAGCCGCGCCCGCAGCGCGGCCTGCGGCACGGCGAGCACGGTCGACGCCGCCTCCGCCGTCACCGAGACCGTCGGCGGCCGCTTCTCCACCAGCGACATCTCGCCGAGGATGTCGCCCGCCGCGAGATCGGCGATCTTCGCGCCGTTGTCCAACGTCACCGCGAATGCGCCGTCGATCACCACGTAGAGGGTTTCGACTGGCGCGCCGGAGCGGATCAGCGTCTCGCCGGCCGCGACGCGGACGCGGCCGCCGACGCTCGCCATCCAGCGGATGTCGGTCTCGTCGAGGTCGCCCAGAATGTACAAGGCCTTGCGCATTTCGTAGCTCTCCTAGGCGATCTGGCGGCGGGCGAGACGGGCGAACAGGCCGTCCTCGGCCATCAAGGATTCATAGTCGCCGACCTCGACGATCCGGCCCTGGTCCATGACGTAGATGCGGTCGGCATGCCGGACGGTCGACAGCCGGTGGGCGACGACGATGCGCGTCGCCTCCAGCCGGGCGACGCTTTCGGTGACGATCGCCTGCGTGCGGTTGTCGAGCGCGCTGGTCGCTTCGTCGAAGACGATGATGCGCGGCCGGCCGACCATTGCCCGCGCGATCAGAAGACGCTGGCGCTGCCCGCCGCTCAGCGTCGGCGCGCCTTCCGTCAGCGGCGTGTGCAGGCCCATCGGGAACTGCGCCAGGTCGGCGGCAAGGCCGGCCGCCTCGCAGGCCGCGACGCAAGCCTCGTAGCCGGCGTCGGACGCGCCGCGGACGTTCTCCATGATCGACCCGGCGAAAAGTCGTCCCGTTTGCGTGACGACGCCGATTTGCCGGCGGACCAACGTCGGGTCGAGGCCGGAAAGGTCCTGGCCGTCATAGAGCACCGTTCCGGCGTCCGGCCGCTCCAGACCGAGCAGGGTGCGCAGCAGGGTCGATTTGCCTGAGCCCGAAGGACCGACGAGCGCGATGTGCTCGCCGGGCCCGACGGTCAGGCTGACGTCGCGCAGCACTTGCACGCCGTCGCCATAGGCGAACGACGCGCTGGTGATCTCGATCGCGCCGGAGAGCCGCCCCGGATCGGCCGCGTTCGCCGTCGCCTCGGTCGCCGCCGCGAGCACGGGCTTGGCGCGCTCCCAATCCGGCGCCAGCGACAGCACCTGGAGGACAGCGCCGGCGAGGCCAAGGAAGGCGCCCTGCAGACTGCCGTAAGCCGCCAGGAAGGCGATGAAGATGCCGGGCGAGAACTGACCCGCGTCGGTCAGATGGAAGACCGCGAGGAAGAGCGCCGCCATGGTCAGCGCGCCATAGGCGTCGGCGAAGGCGCGGAAGTGCTCGCCGATCCGCCGCGCCCGCCGGATCGCGAGACGCTCGTCCGCGAAGCGGCCCGCCCAGCGGACGAACGCCCGCTCTTCCGCGCCCGCGACGCGCAGCTTCACGATGCCTTGCAGCGTCTGAAAGACGAAGCCCGCGAGCCAACTCGCCGCCTCGATCCGTCGGCGGTTGTAGCGGATCTGCGCGACGCCGACCGCGAGCGTCACCAGCGCCATGAACAAAATCAACCCGATGCCCAAGGCCGCCAGCCGCGCGTCGTAGAAGAACAGCAGGCCGAGATAGAAGAGCGAGAAGACGGCGGTCACTGTCGCGTTCAGCGCAACGTCCGTCAGCACGTTCCGCATGCGCGAGACGCCGCCGACGCGCTGGCGGAGGTCGCCGGCCGCGTAGTCGGCGAAGAACGACGCCGGGAGCTTCAGAACGTGATCCCAGAGCGCGCCTTCGAGCGCCAGCGCGGTCTGCCCGTCAAGGCGCAACAAGGCGCGTTCCTTCGCGATCGACATCAGGAATGAGAGGAGCGCTGCGATGCCG
>DAINCG010000359.1:0-2899 GCA_036732525.1 Pseudomonadota bacterium
ACGCCGGCAGAGGCGACGGAACGGGTGCGGCAGGTGCGCGCCGCAGTCGGGCCGGACATCAGGCTGATGGTCGACGTGAACGGCACATGGGACGTCGACACGGCGATCCAGCAATTGCGCGCCTGGGAGCCCTACAATCTTTACTGGCTGGAGGAGCCGGTGCCGCCGGAAGACCTGCCGGGCTACCAGCGCGTCCGCGCGCGGGCGGGCGACGTCAATATCGCCGGCGGCGAGCAGCATGTCGGCCTGATGGAGTTCCGCCCGCTGATCGACGGCGGGGCTGTGGACATCGTCCAGCCGAACGCCGCACTGACCGGCGGCGTCACCGACTGGCTGCGCATCCATGCCTATGCGACGGCGAAGGGCGTGCCGGTCTCGCCCTGGAACCTGCAGTCGATCCATCTGCACATGGCGGCCGGGCTGCCCAACGTGCAGTGGATCGAGTATTTCATGCCGGACAATGCGTTGCAGCTTTTCCAGAGCCAGCTCATTGCCGAACCGACGATGCAGGAAGTCGTCACCGACGCTGGCGTCTTCCTGAAGGCGCCGACCGCCCCGGGCTTCGGCATCGAACTGGACCCGGAGCTTGCCGACCGATCACGCGTTCGCAACTAAGGTCGCCGCCGGCCGCCGTTCCTCGCGGCGGCCGCTCATGGTAATGTCGGCCATTGCAATCGGGAGAACGAACATGCGGAAATTGCTTGTCGTTACGCTTGCGACGATTGGAATGACCCTTGGCGCCGCCTCGGCCATGGCGGGTCAGGACAAGGCCGCCGGTCAGTCGGTCGCGCCGAAGCAGGGCCATTCGGCCGGCGGCGGCGGTTGCTATGACGAATATGCGCAGCCGAAACAGTCGAAGCCGGCGGCCTGAGTCAGGCGGCGCGCCTGACGGCGCGTCGGTCTGGATCTCACGGATAAAACCCACCCCAGGCGAAACCGCCTGGGGTGGGTCAATTCAGGTTATAGCTGGTCGTTCGGGCCGGAGGTCCGCTGTAATTCGGCGCACGGCCCCGGTTAGCGCTTTTCTCGGAAGCGCTGGTGGCAGG
Organism: Pseudomonadota bacterium; assembly: GCA_036732525.1. Taxonomy (GTDB): domain Bacteria; phylum Pseudomonadota; class Alphaproteobacteria; order Bin95; family Bin95; genus VMCJ01. The sequence goes on from DAINCG010000359.1 coordinate 1,047, forward strand.
AGCCGCAATTTCGGAGCATGCCGCGCATGTTGTCGCTGGTCGGCTCGGCCGCCAGGGTCGCGGCGGACGCCTCAAGCCGGTTCGCGAGCTCTTTGAACTCGTCCATTCGCTCCCAGAGTTCCTGCTTCGCGCGGCTTTTGGTCCGGTCGGTCTCCGGGGAGAAGAGTTCGATCATCGATGCGCCGGCATGACTGCGGATCCGCTCCGCGTTCTGGACGACGACGGCGCTGTCTCCGCCCGTTTCAAGCGCGCGCTGAATCGCTTTGACAGATTCGGACATGTCGCTCATCGCGACCATGCGTTCGCGGACGACGCCCATAGCGCCTTCATGCGCAGTCGCCGATCCGGCGGCTGCGGCGCAAAACAGTCCCACGGCGAAAATCGTTCGTTTCATCTAGCTCGCCTGTCGCTTTCGTTGCGGGCGGTCGCCCTTGATGGTCGTGCGGTGCATCAGGCGCCGCGCGATGGTTTCGTCAAACGGGCAGGCGCGATGCATCGTCGAGCGGTTGTCCCAGATCACGATGTCGCCCAGCCTCCAACAATGTACGTACTCCGCGTCGGGCCGGATTGCGGTCGCCATGACCTCGTTCAAGATTGCGCGGCTCTCGGCTTCTGTCAGACCGACGAAGTTTCTGACCCAGATATCGGACAGAAATAAGGCGGGACGGCCGGTTTCCGGATGGGCGCGGACGGCGGGGTGGACCATGGGCGGCGTCTTGGCCTTCTGCGCCTCCGACAGCGGACCGCGGAGCGGAGCCAGCCGCTTGTCGTAGCTCCAAACGTAGTCGTAGACGGCGTCCAGGCCATCGAGGCGGCGGCGCAGATCGTCCGGCAAGGCGTCGTAGGCGGCGGCCATGCTGACGAACGCCGTCTCGCCGCCGTCGTCCGGGCATTCGACGCAACGGAAGACCGAGCCCATGCTGGGCTCCGAGAGATATGCGAGGTCGGAGTGATACTGCTTCGCGCCGCCGTGGGCGCCGATATGCCGGCCGTTCTCCACGATGTTCGAGACGACGAAGATTTCCGGATGTCCGGGCAGCAGAAACTGCGTCAGAACGTGCTCTTCCAGCATGCCGAAGCGCGCCGAAAACGCGACCTGGTCCTCGGGACCGATATGCGCCTGGCCGCGGATCAGAACGACGCCGGATTCGGCTACGGTCCGGCGCACGTCGGCAAAAGTGACATCGTCGATCGGCCGGGCAAGATCGAGCCCGACGATCTCCGCGCCGAAGTCGGCATGCAGCGGGCGCGTCTCCAGGCCGCTCACGCGCCCCGTCCCAAGCGCCGGTCGAGCTCGTCGAGCGCGTCCACGGCGCCGCTGACAAGCTCCGCCATGATCTCCTTGGCCGGCCGGATGCGGTCGACCATGCCCACACCCTGGCCGGCGGCGTTCATGAAGAGGTCCCAGCGCCCGGCGGCCTTCGCGGCTTCCATGAAATCCTCCATCAGAACGCGCTGATGCGGCGTCGGCAGCGGGTCGAGGCCCGACTTCGCCCAGGCCTCGGACACCGGGTTGCGCCGCGCCCGGAGCGTCTTGCCGGTCCAGGCGCGCGTTATTTCCATGTCGGTCGAGCGCGCGGCCACGAGCTCGGTCTTGCAGTCGTCGGGCAGGCCGCATTCCTCCGCCGTCAGGAAGAGCGAGCCGATCCAGGCCGCGTCCGCGCCGAGGGCGAGGGCGGCCGCGACGCCGCGCCCGTCCGCGGTGCCGCCAGCGGCGACGACGGGCTTCGGCGCGACCGCGTCGACCACTTGCGGGATCAGCGGCAGTGTGGCGACGCGGCCGGTGTGGCCGCCGCCTTCGGTGCCCTGGGCGATGATCGCATCGACGCCGGCCGCCGCTTGGCGTTCCGCGT
>DAINCG010000359.1:2926-5057 GCA_036732525.1 Pseudomonadota bacterium
CCTTGGCCCGTCCGGTGACGCGCGCCGGATCGCCGAGGCCGGCCGCGAAGACAGGCACATGCTCCTCCAGCGTCACGTCGATCTGGGCGTCGATCAACTCGGACGAGATGACGATGTCGTTCTGCACCGGCGTTTCCGTCAATTCGAAGCGCTCGAGCAGCCCGCGATAGAACGCGACGTGTTCGGCGTGCTTCTCCTCGAGCTCCCGGCGGACGCCCGAGCGCGTGGTCGCCGCCGGCGCCAGCGTTGCCGGAAGCAGGAGATCGACGCCGAACGGCTTATCGGTCAGCCGCCGGACCTCTCGGATGCGCCGACGGATTTCTTCCGGCGCGAGATTGGAGCAGCCGAGGACGCCGAGTCCACCGGCGGCAGACACCGCCGCGACGAGCGCGGGCGGCGTCGCGAGGCCATTGACGCCCATCCCGGCGAGGATGATCGGGTGCTCGATGCCGAGCGCGTCGCAGAGCGGCGTGCGGATCTTGGCGCTCATGGCGCTGCTCCTTCAGTCAGGGTCGCCGGCGTCCAACGCGCCTTCCGGCGGGCGAGGCGGCCGGCCGTGTCCTCGGCGGCATAGTCGGCGTGTTTGGCATTGGCGGAGAAGTCGGTCCGGTCGACGAACGTGTTCACATTGAGGGTGGCGTAGCCCTGGCCCGCATCCTCGAAGTAGGCGCCGAGATAGGCGCCGCAGGTGCGGCAGACCAGGAAGTCCGCCGTCTTCAGGCCGAAGCGGTAGCGATTGAGCGCGTCGGGCGCGGCCGCGATCCTGGCGGCGCCCTCCGGGTCGGTCATCGTGCGCGCGCCGTGCGTGCGGCAGAAGCCGCAGCCGCATTCCCGGACTTCGAGATCGGTCGCGGCGCGCTTCGAGGTGAACGTGACCTTGAGCGCGCCACAGTGGCAGCCGCCATGAAACTCCGGCATCGAACCTCCCGCCATGTCGTGTTGTCGGCGGGAGTTTGGGCGATCCGGGCGGGACTCCTCAAGCCGCCGTCACAGAATGAAGTTCGCTTCCGTCAGCGCCGCTTCGGGCACGCCCTGGATTTCCAGCATGTCGCCGGGGCCGAGATCGACGACCGCGGAATCGCCGACGTCTTCCGTCACGCTCAGCACGACGCCGAAATCCAGGAAGCCGAAGGTCTGGAAGTCGATCCGGTCTTCCGCGACGTCGAAGTCGATGATCCGGTCGAAGTCGAAGCCGGCTTCGTAGACGAAGATGTCGGCGCCGCCCTGGCCGAACAGGACATCGCTGCTTGCGCCGCCGATCAGCACGTCGTCATTGCTGCCGCCGCGCAGCTGGTCCGCGCCGTCGCCGCCGACCAGCACGTTCGCCGCCGAGTTGCCGACGAGGACGTCGTTGCCGGCGCCGCCCGTCACGTTCTCGAACCCCTGGATCGAGTCGCCGAAGGCGTCTCCGAAGGTTTCGCCGGAATAGAGGAGAACGGTCACCGAGTTGGATGCGCTTGCGTAGCTCAGCGTATCGGTCCCGGCGCCGCCGGAAAGACTGTCGGCGCCGGGGCCGCCGTCGATGACGTCGTCGCCATCGCCGCCGCTGATCGTGTCGTCGCCCTGGCCGCCATTCAGCTCGTCCGCACCGTTCTGTCCGAACAGGATGTCGTTCCCGTCCTCGCCGTCGAGCACGTCGTCGCCGGAGCCGCCGCGCAGCTGGTCGCCGCCATTCCGGCCTTCGAGGAAGTTCACGCCGGAATTTCCGACGAGGTAGTCGCCCTGGCTCGTTCCGATGACATGCTCGAAATTCGAGAAGACGTCGCCTTCCGCGGCGCCGCCGGAGGCGTGGCCGTTATAAAGGCGGACGTCCACCGCGCCGCCGGAGTTCAGGTCGTAGCTGAGCGTGTCCTGACCCGGGCCGCCATCCAACGTGTCGGCCCCGGCTTCGCCTTCGATCAGGTCTTCGCCGAACACGACGTCGTCTCCGACGCCGGCGTCGATGAAATCGTTGTCGGGCCCGCCATAGATCAGGTCCTGTCCCTGTCCGCCGGCGAGCGTGTCGTCGCCGGACCCGCCGCGGAGCTGGTCGTCGCCATTGATCCCGGCGAGGAAGTTTGCGGCCGAATTGCCGGCGATATAGTCGTTGCCGCCGCCGCCCGTCGCGTCCTCGAACCCCGATATCGTGTCG
>DAINCG010000360.1:0-5056 GCA_036732525.1 Pseudomonadota bacterium
GGCCATGCGCACGCATTCCGACGACATCGCAGAACGCGTCGGCGCGTTGGGCGGCGTCGCCATGGGCCGTTCGCAGGATGTCGCCAAGGCGACGCAACTCGCCGCATATCCCGAAGGCGCGGTATCCGGGGCCGAGCACGTCAAGGCCGTCGCCGACCGCCTTGCGGCCACGACCAACGCCATGCGCACGGCGATCGACGAGGCGGACGAGGCCGGCGACGCCGTCACCGCGGACCTCTTCACCGGCGTGGCGCGCGACCTCGACAAGCAGCTCTGGTTCGTCGAGTCGCACGAACGTTAAGTCCGCCCGGCCCGTTCCGGGCAGTCCGGAAAGGCGATATACCGGCCCCTTCGCCGTTTCGCCTTTCCGGGAGATCCCCCGCATGTCAGCGTCTGCGCCCCGCAATCTTCGCGTCGATCCCAAGCGTCTTTGGGACCTGCATATGGAAATGGCGAAGATCGGGCCGGGCGTGGCCGGCGGCAACAATCGCCAGACGCTGACCGACGACGACCGGCTGGGCCGCGACCTTTTCCGCCGCTGGTGCGAGGCGGCCGGCCTGACGGTGACCGTCGACCGCATGGGCAACATGTTCGCCCGCCGGCCCGGCCGGGACAATTCACTGCCGCCGGTGATGGCCGGCAGCCATCTCGACACGCAGCCGACCGGCGGTCGATTCGACGGCGTCACCGGCGTGCTCGCAGCGCTCGAGGCGGTGCAGACGATGAACGACCTCGGCGTTGAGACCGAGCATCCGATCGAGATCGTCAACTGGACGAACGAGGAAGGCAGCCGCTTCGGTCCGCCGATGATGGGATCGGCCGTCTTCGCCGGCGCGATGAGCGAGGCGACCGCCTATTCAACGACGGACGGCGACGGCGAAACGGTGGAATCCGCCCTGACCGCGATCGGCTACCAGGGCGACGTACCGGCGACGGCGCGGCCGATCCATGCGTTTTTCGAGATCCACATCGAACAGGGCCCCTTCCTGGAAGAGGAAGGCAAGGCGATCGGCGTCGTCACGGGCGTGCAGGCGATGCGCTGGTACAAGGCCCGCGTGCTCGGCGAAGCGCGCCATGCCGGCACGACGCCGCCATCGGCCCGCAAGGACGCGCTCACGGCGGCGGCCCGCCTCGTGCTTGAAATCGACCAGATCATGCAGCGTCGCGGACAGGACGGCCGCGCCACGATCGGCTGCTTCGAGGCGTTCCCGGGATCGCCCAACGTCTGCCCGGACCGGGTCGAGTTCACCGTCGACATGCGCAACCCGACGACGGACGAGTTGAACGCCATGGATCGCGAATTCCGCGGCGCCGCGGAACGCGTCTACGCGTCGCCCGGCTGCGGGATCGAGATCGAGGAGACCTGGTTCTCCGAACCGGTCGTCTTTAACTCGGATTGCGTCGCCGCCGTGCGCAAGGGCGCCGCCGACGCCGGGCATGCCGCCCGCGACATCATGTCCGGCGCGGGCCATGACGCGGTCAACGTCAGCCGTGTCGCGCCCGCCGCGATGATCTTCATCCCATGCAAGGACGGGATCAGCCACAACGAAGCCGAATATGCGAGCCCGGAAGCCGTCGCCGCCGGCGCCGACGTATTGCTCGCAGCGATGCTGGAATTCGCGAAAGTTGCAGAATGAGCAACGCCGCCCTTTCAGGCGGCACGATCCGCTGATCCAGAACCACGCAGACCGCTGACAGCAAGGAACTGTCGCGTCGCGGACGCTGGACCGAACTTTCGACCGGCCAACGGCCTGCATGTGGGCGGCGTCTGGATCAGGCGGAGCGTCGCGCTTACCGCTTTCCTTGCCGTCTGACGAACATATGGCGCATCGCGCGGCGAATTGCGTGTGACCGCAATTACAAGGCGGCCGAAGATCGGGAAAACGGCTGTTTTCAGCTAATTTCGCCGCAGAGCGATTAGTAGGCGAATTCCTTGAACATCGGCCGCACGTCGCCGCCCCAGCGGCCGTGATACAGCGCCAGCTTTTCGTCCGCCGGGGTTGCGCCGGACGCCGCGACGGCGTCGAGAGGCGCGAGGAAATGCGCCTCGTTGACGCCCGATCCGTCGAGCCGCGCGCGGGCGTTCAACCCGTCCCGCGCGATCGCCAGCACGTCGCGCGCGACGTCCTGGAGGCTGCGTCCCGCCACCTTCGCGCGCAGGCCGTGGATCGGCGCCGCGTCCCGGAGCGCGAGCCGGTCCTCCGACGTCCAGTCGCGGACCAGGCCCAGCGCCGCCTTCTGGGCGGCGTCGTCGTAGAGCAGTCCGACCCAGAACGCGGACAGCGCGCAGATGCTCGACCACGGCCCGCCATCCGCGCCGCGCATTTCCAGGAAACGCTTCAGGCGGACTTCCGGAAAGGCCGTCGTAATGTGGTCGCCCCAGTCGCCCATATGCGGCGTCTCCCCGGGCAGCTGCGGCAGCTTTCCGGCCATGAAGTCGCGGAAGCTCTCGCCCGCGACGTCCACGTAATCGCCGTTCCGGTAGGCGAAGTACATCGGCACATCGAGCATGTAGTCGACATAGCGCTCGAAGCCGAACCCGTCGTCGAAGACGAACTCCAGCATGCCGCAGCGATCGGGGTCGGTGTCGGTCCAAACATAGGACCGTTCGCTGACCCGTCCTGTCGCACGACCTTCGACGAAGGGAGAATTCGCGAACAGCGCAGTCGCGACGGGCTGCAATGCGAGGCTGACGCGGAACTTCTCGACCATGTCCGCTTCGCTGCCGAAATCCAGGTTCGACTGGATCGTGCAGGTCCGGGTCATCATGTCGAGGCCGCGGCCGCCGACTTTCGGCATGTAGGCGCGCATCACCTTGTAGCGCCCCTTGGGCATCCAGCCGATATCGTCGCGACGCCAAAGCGGATCGAAACCGACGCCCAGCATGCCGAGATCGAGTTCGGCGCAGACCGCGCGCGCCTCGTCCAGATGGCGGCTCGCTTCCTGGCAGGTCTGGTGCAGCGTCTCCAGCGGCGCCCCGGACAGTTCGAACTGCCCGCCCGGCTCCAGCGTGATGTTACAGCCGTCGCGGGTCAGCGCGATGGTCTGGCCGCTCTCCTGGATGCATTCCCAGCCATAGCGGTCCGCGATCGTGTCGAGCAGGACGCCGATGCCCTGCTCGCCCTCATAGGGCGCGCGGGTCAGGTTCCCCATGCGGAACACGAACTTCTCGTGCTCCGTGCCGACGCGCCAGTCCGACTTCGGCTTCACGCCCTTCTCGAACCACTCGATCAACTGCCGCTTGGACGTAATCGGGTCTCCGCCCGAACTTGGTGGCGCCGCCATATTGCTTCCCTACTCCGGCGCCGCACGCGCGGCCGACAGATCGCCCATTGTCGCCTGGGCCAGCGCGAGGCCAACGATCGCCGCCGTTTCCGCACGGAGAACGCGTGGCCCCAATCCGATCTTTCGAGCAAAATCGAAGTCTTCCAATGCGTCAAGCTCACCCGGCGCAAAGCCGCCTTCCGGTCCGATCAGCAATCCGAACGGGCGCGGCCCGAGGCCGGCCAGCGCGTCGGACGCCGGAGGCGCGGCGCCGGTCTCGTCGGCGACGACAAGGACGCGGTCGGCGGGCCAATCCGACAATACGTCGGCCAGCGGCGCCAGGTCAGAAATCTCCGGCGCGTCGCGCGCGATCCGCGTCAGCCGGTCGATATTGAGCCGCTCCGCATTGGCGCGCTGCGTCCGCACCGGAATGAGCCGCGCGGCGCCCAATTCGGTCGCCTTCTCGACCATCAGGTCGGTCGGCCCGCGCTTGATCGCGGCGAATACGAGCCATGGCCCAAGCCCCGCAGGCGGCTGCGGCCGAGCCAGCGCGTCGACGACGAGGACCGCGTCCCGTTTGCCGCGCTGGCGGATGCGCGCCGACCATTCGCCGTCCAGCCCGTTGAACGCCCGGACGTCCGCCCCATCCTCGCGACGCATCACGGTCAGCAGATACCGCATTTGCTGCGGCGCGAGCGCGACTTCGACGCCGGCCGCCAGGGGCGCCTCGACAAACAGGCGCGGAGGCCGATATCTCGATGGCTGGCGATCACCGGACACGAACGGTTTCCATGCAAGGCCGCGACGCGCGACGATCCGACCATCTATCGGCGACCCGGGCCGCCGGGGCAAGCGACATCGACCAGCAGAGTCTCGTGCTGCGAACCCTGCCGCCGGGACTCCGCCCCTACGCCCGCCTCGCCCGCCTCGACCGCCCGATCGGCACGTGGCTGCTGTTGCTGCCTTGCTGGCATGGCCTGGGCCTCGCGATCGCCGCAGGCGCGGCCCCCCTGGACTATCGCGCGTTCCTCTACGCCCTGTTGTTCGCTGTCGGCGCGCTGGCCATGCGTGGCGCAGGCTGCGTTCTGAACGACATCGCCGACCGGAACTTCGACGGCCGGGTCGCGCGCACCGCCCTCCGTCCGATCCCCGCGGGCGAAGTGAGCGTGAAGCAGGCAGTCGCCTTCATGGCCTTGCTGACGGCGATCGGCGCCGCCGTCCTCTTTGAGTTCAATCTGGCGACCATCCTGATCGGTCTCGCCTCGCTGCCGCTGATCGCGATCTATCCCTTCATGAAGCGCGTCACCTGGTGGCCGCAGTTCTTCCTGGGCCTCGCGTTCAACTGGGGCGCGCTGGTCGGCTGGGCGGCGCTCGCCGGCGGGCTCTCGGCGCCGCCGCTGCTGCTCTATCTCGCCGGCATCTTCTGGACGCTTGGCTATGACACGATCTACGCCTGCCAGGACAAGGAGGACGACGCGCTGATCGGCGTCAAGTCGACCGCGCGCCTGTTCGGCGCCAACGCCCGGCGCTGGATCGTCGCGTTCTACGGCGCGATGCTCGGCTGGCTGCTGTTGGCCGGATTCGTCGGCGGCGTGCATTGGGCCTACCTCGGCGGTCTCGCCGTCGTCGCCTGGCGATTGATGGATCAGGCGACCCGCACCGACCTCGAATCGCCCGCCGCATGCCTGAAGGCGTTCCGCAGCAACCGGGACGTCGGCCTCCTCCTCCTTGCCGCGATGCTCGTCGCCGCGCTCGTCGCCGGATGACCGTCGCCGCGTCCAACCGGGACGCC
>DAINCG010000361.1:0-5052 GCA_036732525.1 Pseudomonadota bacterium
GCCGCCCGCCCGGCCGCGCGCGCTTGCGGACGAACCGATCCGGGCCGTCGTCCTGCCGTTCGGGCCGGAAGCCGAGGGCGTTCAGAAGAGCGGGCAGGGCTTCGGCCGGCAAGCCGTGTCGTTCCGCCAGCGCGTCGGCCGTTCCCGGCGCTTTCGGGCTGTGCGCCGCCCCGGCAAGCCGTTCGGCGACATCGATGCGGAGCGCATGTCGCCCAAGCATGACGAACCCGGCGCGGGCGAGCGCCGTCGTCTCGTTCGGCGTTTCCGGCCGGGCGAGCAGGATCTGGCGCTTTGACGTCTCGGCGATGTCGCCGCCGGCAAGCCGCGCCATCAGGCGTCGCGCCTTCTGCGCGCGGCCGCGGAACAGCGCCGGCGCCCAGATGGCGAGGCGGCCGATTCGAAATCCGGCGGCGGCGAGCGCCTGACGGTCCGCCTTGGCGAGGTTGGCCACCTGCGCTTCGACCGGTCTCCGTTCGAGCCAGCCGAGGCCTTCGAAAAGCTGGAATGCGAGGCCACGGCCGGGCGGCGTCAGCTCGACCTCCGCAAGGCGCGCCAGGGGGCCGAGCACATGGGCGCGCCAGCCTGCGAGCCAGCGTACGGCGCGGGCCTCGACGTCCCGTCGGGCGTCGCCTTCAAGCGTATCCGCGAACATCAGTTCAACGTCCGGGCGGTCCGCCGAACGGCCGGCCCTCAGACGCGCCACCGGGCCGCCTTCCCAGATCAGGCGGCCGGCGTCGTCGAGCGTGAAAGCGCTGTCGTCCGCCGCGCAACAACGCGCCGCACGGGCGGGCGTGGCGCCCTGAACGATCCGCAAGGCGGCGCTCTTCAGCGCCCGGCGGTCCTCCTCGAAGCCGGCGCGGCTGTCCATGCGCAGCCGGAAGCCTTCCAGCCTTCCGACCGGCGCGCCTTCGACGATCACGAGGCCGTCCTTGTCGACGCCGCCCAGGAGTTCCGACCCGTCGGCCAGCTTGCGGACGAGCGCCGCCGAGCGACGGTCGACGAAGCGCTGCGTCAGCCGATCATGCAGCGCATCCGACAGGCGGTCCTCGATGGCGCGGGCGCGTTCCTGCCAGTGTTCGGCGTCGGGCAGCCAGCCGCCACGGTGGCTGATGTAGGTCCAGACCCGTACGCCGGCGATGCGCGCCATCAGCAGGTCGATGTCGCCGTCGGGCCGGTCGAGGCGGTCGAGATGTCGCGCGGCCCAATCGGGGTCGAGCCGGTCGTGGTCGAGCAGGCGCAGGAAGATTTCGCCGAGCAGGCGCGCGTGGCTGTCGGTCAGGGTCTTCCGGAAGTCCGGGATTTGGCAGACGTCCCAGAGCAGCGAGACCGCCGCCTTGCCTTGCGCGCGCGCCCCGACGTCAACGTCGCGCATCAGCGTCGTCAGCGCCTCGAAATCGTCGCCGTCGCGGCCGCGCGACAGCAGCGGAGAGGGCGGCGGGCGCTCCAGGCTGCGCTTCAGGTGGTCGAGCGAGCGGAAGTCGAGGTCTTCGTTGCGCCAGTAGAAGCGTTTCAGCGTGCGGAAGCGATGGTCCTCGACCCGCTCGATGACGTCCTCTTCCATCTCCAGCAGTTCGCCGGTCGGCCCGAAGCCGCCGTCCTGCATGTTCCGCCCGGCGCGGCCGGCGATCTGCCCGATCTCCGCGGCCGTCAGGCGACGCGGCCGGTTGCCGTCGAATTTGGAGAGGCCGGCGAAGGCGACGTGGGAGACGTCCATGTTGAGGCCCATGCCGATCGCGTCGGTCGCAATCAGATAGTCGACCTCGCCTTCCTGGTAGAGCGAGACCTGCGCGTTCCGCGCACGGGGGCTGAGCGCGCCCATGACGACGGCCGCGCCGCCGCGCTGCCGGCGCGCGATCTCCGCCAGGCGATAGACCTCATTGATCGAGAAGGCGACGACCGCCGAGCGGCGCGGCAGGCGCGCGAGCTTGCGGTAGCCCGTATAGGTCAGCTTCGAGAGGCGCGGCCGGGTCATCACTTCGACCTTGGGCGCCAGCGCGCAGACGAGGGGTTTCGCGGTCTCCGCGCCCAGGAACACCGTTTCCGTCCGGCCGCGCGCGTTCAACAGGCGTTCGGTGAAGACGCGGCCGCGCTCCGGGTCGGCGGCCATCTGGATCTCATCGACGGCGAGGAAATCTACCTCGCGCTCGACGGGCATGGCCTCGACCGTGCAGATGAAGTAGCGCGCATTCGGCGGCGCGATCTTCTCCTCGCCCGTGATCAACGCGACCTCGCCCGCGCCCTTCAGCGCGACCGCGCGATCGTAGTTCTCCCGGGCGAGCAAACGGAGCGGGAAGCCGATCATGCCGGACGGATGCGCCAGCATGCGTTCCATGGCGAAGTGGGTCTTGCCGGTGTTGGTCGGCCCCAGCAACGCCAAAATCCGTCCGCCGGGCGGCGCGGGACGTCCGATGGGCGGACCGGTCTCCAGCCTCGGTTCGAACCCGGCGCCGGCATAACCTGCGGCGCGGTCGGGGAGACCGGATCGGTCCATGATCTGGGCCGCCAACTCCTCAGGCAACGGGACGAGTCGTGCGTGTAATGTAGTTGGTCGGAAAGAGAAAGGCGAGGCTTGAACCGTCGGCCTGCCTCGCCAATATGCGAGCGCATCCCGAGACTGTCATTGCATCCAGAGGTTCGCCCGATGAGCGACGCTGTCGAAACCATGGAATTTCAGGCCGAGGTCGGCCGCCTGCTGCGCCTGATGGCGCATTCCGTCTATTCCGAGAAGGAAATCTTCCTGCGCGAGCTGATTTCGAACGCGTCCGACGCGTGCGACCGGTTGCGCTACGCCGCGATTTCGGCGCCTGAATTGTTGGAAGGCGCCGGCGCGTTCGCAATCGACGTGCGCATCGACAAGCCGAACCGCCGCCTGATCGTCTCCGACAATGGGATCGGCATGGATCGGGACGACCTTGTCCGGTACCTGGGTTCCATCGCCAAGTCCGGCGCCGCGGACTTCCTGGAGACGCTAGAGGCCGCCGGCGAGAAGGGTGCCCACGTCATCGGGCAGTTCGGCATCGGCTTCTACTCGACATTCATGGTCGCCGACACGGTCGAAGTGCTGACCCGGAAGGCCGGCGAGGCGCAGGCTTGGCTCTGGAAGTCGGACGGCGAAGGCGCATACACGGTCGAGACGGCCGAGAAGGCCGGGCGCGGCACGGACGTCATCCTGACCCTCAAGGAAGGCGAGGACGAGTATCTGGAGCCCTACCGCCTCAAGTCGATCATCAAATCTTATTCGGACCATATCCCAATCGCGGTCCGTCTCTCGGAGAGCCCGGACGGCGAGGGCGAGCAGGCCAACGCCGGCCGCGCGCTCTGGACGCTCGCGAAGTCGGAAGCGACCGACGAGCAGCACAAGGAGTTCTACGCCCATGTCGGCGGCATGGGCGACGGGCCCTGGCGGACGCTGCACTGGAAGGCGGAGGGGACGCTGGAATATGCCGGCCTGCTCTACCTGCCGTCGGCCCAGCCGTTCAATCTGTTCAATCCGGAGCGCAAGAGCCGCGTCAAGCTCTATGTTCGGCGCGTCTTCATCACCGACGAGGCGGAGGAGTTGCTGCCGGGCTATCTGCGCTTCCTGGTCGGCGTGATCGATTCCGAGGACCTGCCGCTCAACGTCAGCCGCGAAATGCTGCAGCGGAACGCCGTGCTGCGCCAGATCCGGTCCGGCGTCGTCCGGCGCGTGCTCCGCGAACTGGAAGACGGCGCGAAGGAGGATCCGGAGGGCTACGCGAAGTTCTGGGAGAACTTCGGCTCGGTCCTGAAGGAGGGCGTCTACGAGGACCACGCCAACCGCGACCAGCTACTGAAGCTCTGCCGCTTCAAGTCGACGTCGGGCGACGCCCTCGTCGGCCTGGAAGACTATGTCGGCCGGATGAAAGAGGGGCAGGAGGCGATCTACTATATATCCGGCGACGCCAAAACGAACCTCGCGGGCAGCCCGCAGCTCGAAGGTTTCGCCGCCCGCGGCGTCGAGGTGCTGCTGCTGAGCGATCCGGTCGACGACTTCTGGCCCGCCGCCGTCGGCGCCTTTGATGGCAAGCCGATCCGCTCGGTCACCCAGGGCGGCGCCGATTTGGATGCGATCGCTCCGATCGATGGCGCGAAGGCGGACGACGCGGACGCGAACATCGACGCGCTGATCGTCCAGTTCAAGCTGGCGCTCGGCGAAGCCGTGAAGGATGTGCGCGTCAGCAAGCGATTGACCGAGAGTCCCGTCTGCCTGGTCGCGGACGAGGGCGACATGGACCTACACCTTGCGCGGATGTTGCAGGCGCATGGCCAGGACGTTCCCACGGCGGCGCGTATCATGGAGCTCAACGCGGCCCATCCGCTGGTCAAGGGCCTGAACGACCGGCTGAAGGGCGCCGAGGCGTCGGACGAGGCGGCGGCCTATGCCCACGTGCTCCTCGACCACGCGCGCATCGCCGCAGGCGAACTGCCGGACGATCCGGCGCTATACTCCCGTCGTATTGCTGAGTTGCTGGCGAAGGCGGTCTGACTAACGGCCGTCTCCGCCGATGACGACATTCGGCGGAGACGGCGACGGTGAGGTTGGCTGAAGCGCTTTTCGATCTCTCCGACGAGGGCGACGACGGACGCCTTTGCCGGGACATCGACGAGCGGCAGTGCCGGGACGAAGCCGGCAACCTCATTCGTCTGACGACGGCGCAGATCGGCGGCAAGATCGGCGACGCGCTGGCGGATCCGAAGGTCGTGATGCCTTGGCTGATGGGCGTCGTCGGCGCGCCGGCGTTCCTGACGTCGATGATCGTGCCGATTCGGGAATCGCTGGCGCTGCTGCCGCAGGTCTTCATCGGCGCCGCGATCCGGCGTTTTCCGGTCAGGAAGTGGTTCTGGATCGTCGCCTCGGTCGTCGAAGGCGCCGCCGTTCTCGGGATGGCCCTGGTCGCGATCGCGGGGCTGGAAGGCGCCGCGGCGGGTTGGCCGATCATCGCGTTGGTGACCGCCTTCAGCCTGGCGCGCGGCGTCGCCTCGATCGCCTGGAAGGATACGCTCGGCAAGACGGTCGCCAAGGGGCGGCGCGGC
>DAINCG010000362.1:0-5023 GCA_036732525.1 Pseudomonadota bacterium
AATTGAAATATATGAGTGAATCCAGGCAGCCGTCGGGCAGCGGCAGGGCCTCGCCGAAGGCCGCGACATAGCTTTCGTCCCCCGCCGGCTCGGCCGCCCGGGCCCGCGCCAGCTGGCGCGCGCCCGGCTCGATGCCCAGGACATGAGCGCCACTTCGCGCCATGACCCGCACCAGGGCACCGTCGCCGCAGCCGACGTCGGCCACCCGCGCACCGGCTAAGGGCAAGAATTCTCTCAAGACTTCCGTGTGTTTACGTCGCGGTAGGGCATCCATGGCGGCGGCATTCTAGGCTGCGGTCGCCGGGCTCCGCCAGGGGGCGCCGCCGCATTGCTGCCAGGGAACTGACAGCATTTCTGGCGGCGACCGGGTGCGAGTTGCGGGCCGCCCTCTTGCGAACTGTCGACAATTCAGTAGGCTGGCGCCGCCATCCGCAGACCCAGAGCCCCCGCAGCAGGTAGCAATGACAGCTCAGTTCTCCGAAAGCTTCCCAGAGATCCGCGAGGGGGTCCGCGCCCTCTGCGCCAACTACCCGGGCGAGTACTGGCGCGAGCTGGATGCCAGGCGGGCCTATCCCGAGGCCTTCGTGAAGGAACTCACCGAGGCCGGCTACCTGGCGGCCCTGATCCCCGAGGACTACGGCGGCAGCGGCCTGCCGCTGGCCGCCGGCGCGGCGATCCTGGAGGAGATCCAGAAGGCCGGCTGCAACGGGGCGGCCTGCCACGCCCAGATGTACACCATGGGCACCGTGCTGCGGCACGGCAACGAGACGCAGAAGCAGCGCTACCTGCCCGCCATCGCCGCGGGCAAGCTGCGCCTGCAGGCCTTCGGCGTCACTGAGCCGACCAGCGGCACCGATACCCTGAGCCTCGCGACCACGGCGCGGCGCGACGGCGACTGCTACATCGTGAACGGGCAGAAGGTGTGGACCAGCCGCGCGGAATACAGCGACCTGATGCTGCTGCTGGCGCGGACCACGCCGAAGGAGCAGGTGGCGAAGAAGGGCGACGGCCTGTCGGTCTTCCTCATCGACCTGCGCGAGGCCGTCGGCAAGGGCGTCACCATCAAGCCGATCCGCGCCATGATGAACCACTCCTCGACGGAGGTCTTCTTCGACAACCTCGAGATCCCGGCCGAAAGTCTCATCGGCGAGGAGGGCAAGGGCTTCCGCTACATCCTCGACGGCATGAACGCCGAGCGCATCCTGATCGCGTCGGAAGCCATCGGCGACTGCCAGTGGTTCATCGAAAAGGCGTCGAGCTACGCCAAGGAACGGGTCGTCTTCGGGAAGCCGATCGGCGCCAACCAGGGCATCCAGTTCCCGATCGCCGAATCCTACGCCCACTTCTCAGCAGCCAAGCTGATGATGCAGAAGGCGGCCGCGATGTTCGAAGCGGGCCTGCCCTGCGGCGAACAGGCCAACCTCGCCAAGTATCTTTCGGGCGAGGCGGTCTGGAAGGCGGCCGACTGCTGCATGCAGACATTCGGCGGCTTCGCCTTCGCCGAGGAGTACGATGTCGAGCGGAAGTTCCGGGAAAGCCGCATCTTCCGCACCGCGCCGATCTCCTCGAACTTGGTTCTGGGCTTCGTCGGCGAGCATGTGCTCGGCATGCCGAGGTCCTACTGAGCGATGACCGGTCCTCTCGACGGCGTTCTCGTCGTCAGTCTCGAGCAGGCGGTCGCGGCGCCGTTCCTGACCTGCCGCATGGCGGACGCGGGCGCACGGGTGATCAAGCTGGAGCGGGCGGAAGGCGACTTCGCCCGCGGCTATGACGACACGGCGCGCGGCGAATCCTCCTTCTTCGTCTGGCTGAACCGGGGCAAGGAATCGATCGCGGTCGACATCAAGGACGCGGGCGACCGCGACCTGCTGCACCGCATCCTCGCGAAGGCGGACGTCTGGGTGCAGAATCTGGCGCCCGGCGCCACGGAACGGTCGGGCTTCGGATCCGCCGACCTCCGCGCCCGCTATCCGCGCCTGATCACCGTCGACATCTCGGGCTATGGCGACGCGCCGCCGCCGTTCGACACCGCCAAGGCCTACGACCTGCTGGTGCAGGCGGAGAGCGGCCTGATGGCGGTCACCGGGTCGGCGGCGGAGCCGTCGCGCGTCGGCATTTCGGCCTGCGATTTAACGACGGGAATCAACGGGCTGACCGGCGTTCTTCAGGCGCTTTATCAGCGGGAGAAGACCGGGAAGGGCGCCGGGATCATGGTCTCCATGTTCGACGCCATGGCCGACCTGATGGCTGCGCCCGTGATGTTCAAGCAGTATGCCGACCGCGACTGGCCGCGCACCGGCCTCCGCCACAATGCGTTGGTGCCCTACGGCGCCTACGCCACCGGCGACGGGCGGCTCACCATGATCGCCATTCAGAACGAACGGGAGTGGGGGCGTTTCGCCCGGGTCGTGCTGGAGCGGCCGGACATGGTCGACGATCCGCGCTGCGCGCCCAACCGCAGCCGGATGCAGCACCGGGACTACGTCGAGGGGGAGATGGACTTGATCTTCGCCGGGCTCGACCAGGCGACGCTGCAAGAGCGCTTGCGCGCTGCGGACCTCGCGTCCGCCAGCGTCAACACCGTAGAGGACATGGTGCGTCACCCGGCGCTCAGAAGGGTCGAGGTCGCAACGGGAACCGGTCCGATATCCATGCCCGCGCCGCCGGTTCGAATTGCCGGCGCCGAGCCGACCTACGGGCCGCCGCCGGCGCTCGACGCGGACGGCGCGCGCATTCGGGCGGAGTTCGCGGGCTGATCGTCGGGAAGGCATCGCCAAAAAGAGATTGGCGCCAGAGGGGTTTTGCGCAATTCCCTCTGGCCTCCCAATCCCCCAACATGAACGGCCGGCCTGCGAAGCGACGTCGCCGCCCCTCCGCGATCCTCGCACATCTACCTGATGTACGGCGCCTCAATGGCCGCCCAAGCTGGTTACGACAACCTGCTTGGTCGTCCTTGCCGCTCGTCTCCGCCCCGACGAAGCGTCGTGACGAAAAATCGACCGACAGATTCTCAATAGCGCCAGAAATCGAGATTGGCAACTACAATCGAATAGTGCGTTTTCATCGATTTCTAGCATACAAAGTATAGGAGACATCCCATGAGTGATCTATGGTCGCTATCTTTGGTTGATTTGTCAAATTTGGTTGCTCGGCATGAGATTTCTTCCAGCGAGATTGTCGCAGCCGCGCTCGCGCGAATCGACTCGATGGAATTCCAATTGAATGCGTGTGTTACCGTCATGCGAGACGCCGCGGTGGCCGCTGCGCGACTTGCAGATACGGAACTTGCGGCCGGGCGACGCGTCGGTCCGCTGCATGGCCTGCCGATCGGCCTGAAAGATATTTTCGATACGGCCGGCGTCCTGACGGCCGGCGGCTCGAAAACAGGCCTCGGGCGGGTTCCGACGCGAGACGCGACGTCGGTTGCGAAATTGCGGGCGGCCGGCGCCATTCCGCTCGCGAAGCTGACGACCCATGAATACGCGCATGGCGGTCCGAGTTTCGATCTGCCCTGGCCGCCGGCCCGCAATCCCTGGAACCCGGCCCACTTCACCGGCGGCTCGTCTTCGGGCTCGGGCGCGGCCGTCGCCGCGGGCTATGTGGCGGCCGCAATGGGTTCCGACACCGGGGGATCGATCCGGGGGCCTGCGGCGCTCTCCGGCGTCGCTGGGCTGATGCCGACTTACGGCCTCGTCAGTCGGGCCGGCGTCATCCCGAACTCGTTCACCTTCGACCATTGCGGTCCGTTGGCGTGGACGGCCGCCGACTGCGCCCTGATGCTGGATGCCCTGGCCGGGCCCGACGCGGCGGACCCCGCGAGCGCCTGGGCCGCGCCCCCGGCGGCCGCCGCCGCGCTGGGCGGTTCGCTGAAGGGGCTGCGCGTCGGCCTCCTGACGCATTTCTGGGAAGAGGACCTCAAGGTCGCGCCGGACGTCGTCGCCGCGACGATCGCGGCCGCGGATGCGCTGAAGGACCTCGGCGCGACGGTCCTTCCGGCCCGGATGCCGCCGGTCCAGGACTGGTACGACGTGAAGATCGTAATCGCGGAGACAGAGCTCTTCAACGTTCACCGCCGAAACCTGACGACCCGGCCGCACGATTTCGGGCGCGACTTCCTGGCCCGCAGCCTGGGCGCGCTCCTGTTTACCGGGCAGGATTATGTGGCGGCGCAGCGTCGGCGCCGCCAACTGATGGCGGCGATGCGGCCGCTCTACGCGACGTTCGACGTCCTGCTGGCGCCGAGCGCCGTCGGCCCGGCGCCGCGCCTGGACGCGCATCGCACGGGCGCCTTCTGGAAGACGCCAAGCATCCTCACGCCATTCGACGTGACCGGGGGACCCGCGGTCAGCATCTGCTCCGGCTTCAGCGAATCGGGCCTGCCGCTTGGCGTCCAGGTCGCGGGACGGCCATTCGACGACGCGCGCGTACTGATGGTCGGCGACGCGCTGGAGCGCGCGCTCGACACGCGCAGCCGGCGTCCGGCGCTCGACCCCGCCGCCCCGCCGGAGAAGGCGTCGCCGGAGATGCCGCCGCCGGAGTATGACGTCACGCCGGAGGAAACGCGGCGCATTGAGGCGATCGCGGCCGCGCAGGGTTTCCAGCTGGATCCGTTGTTGTTCGGCCTCCTGGCGGAAGCGGCTCCGCATGCGTGGGCGATGGGGCGCCGTCTGGACCAGGACTATGCCTTCGAAGACGAGCCGGCGAGCGTGTTCATGCACACGCGTTAGGCGAATTGGCGCCGATAAAATATGCGAAGTGCCGAAATTATCCGCGAATAGCGCAAAATCTGCCCGTGATCTGCGATTCTGCTTGCGGCTTGCGCAATTTGCTCGCAGCTTTGAGCAAAATTGCGACAGTTCAGCAGGGGGGATGATGATGTTTGGCCGCAGGATTGCGATGGCTGCGCTCGTGCTCGGCCTGACGGCGGCGGCGGTGCCTGCCGCGGCCCAGGAAATGAATAGCGGCGACACGGCGTGGATCATCGTCGAGACCGCCTTGGTGCTGTTCATGACCCTGCCGGGCC
>DAINCG010000363.1:0-2538 GCA_036732525.1 Pseudomonadota bacterium
CGGGCCGACGTCGGACGCGCGCACGACTGCGCGCGACGGCAGCCGGCTCGCCGCGGCCGCGATGGCCGCCCAGGCGCCGTCCGCCGCCGATCTCGCCGCCGCGGCAGACGGCTATCGCCTCGCCGACGCCGCCCAGCGCCAGCAGGCGGCCGCGTTCGCCGCCGGCCGTCAGCCGTTCTCCCTCCAGGTTTAGTTCGTCCCGCAGCCTTCCAGGCTCGCGTCGCCGTTCGGCATCGTCGCGCGGCAGAGGTTTGCGCCCGCCATTTCGGCCGGCAGTTGGGCGATACGCAGATGCGCCCGCGTGAAGTTCGCTCCCGCGGCGTTGGCGCCGCTCATATCCGCTTTCCAGAGATCGGCCTTCGTGAAGTTCACGTCCTGGAGATCGGTGTCCCGGAAATCGGCCCCTGCGAGCCCGGCGCTGCGAAAGTTCGCGCCGGCGAGGCGCCCGGCCGAAGTCGGCGGCCGGCCCCTTGGCGCCGCGGAAAATCGCGCCCGCCAGTTGGGCGTCGACGAAGATCGCCGCGCGCATGCGCGCTCCGCGAAAGCTCGCGCCGTTCGCCCGGACGCCGGTCAGCCGCGTTTCGGTCATCCGCGAACCGTGTACGTCGGCGCCTTCCAGGTTGGCGCGCTCCAGGGTCGCGCCGTCGAGATTTGCGATGATGAGCGACGCGCCCGCGAGGTTCGCTTCCGACAGGTCGGCTTCGGCAAGGCTCGCGCCCGCGAGGTTCGCGCCGGACAGGGTCGCGCCCGATAGCCGCGCGCCGTCGAGAAAGGCGCCGCCCAGATTGCGGCCTGAAAGGTCGAGGCCGGAAAGGTCGGCGTCGTTCAGGTCGCATTTCACGCAATCGCCGCCATCGCGCAGCTTCGCAAGGTCGGTCGGGTCGGCCGCGCCGGCGGCGGCGGGCAGCAGGACGGCCAGCACGGCCAAGATGGTCGTTCGGGTCATTCGGGTCTCGCTCGAACGTCGGGGATGCGCGAATATGGCATCTATGGGCCGCAATTTCATGGCCGGCCGAAACCGAACCTCCAGGACAGGGAAACAATTATGCGGGTCGAGATCGTCTGTACGGGCGACGAGGTGCTGAGCGGAAAGACGATCAACACCAATTATAGCCACATGGCGCGGCGGCTTCAGGAAGTCGGCCTCGACGTGTTGTGGGGCACCACGGTCGGCGACGATCGGGCGAGCCTGAGGGAGGCGTTCCGCCTCGCCGCCAGCCGGGCCGATGCTGTGATCGTGAACGGCGGGCTCGGGCCGACCGTCGACGATCTCAGCCAGGAGATGGCGGCGGAGGCCGCGGGCGTCGAACTCGTCCTGAACGAGGGCTGGCTGCAGAACATCCAGAATTTCTACAAGGCGCGCGGCCGGGTCATGCCGCCCAACAACCGAAAGCAGGCGATGCTGCCGGAGGGCGCCGAGTTCATCGACAATCCGGTCGGCACCGCTTGCGGATTCGCGATCGACATAGGCGGCGCGCGCTTCTTTTTCACGCCGGGCGTGCCGCGCGAAATCCGGCGCATGCTCGACGACGAGATCATTCCGCGCCTGTTGAAGATGAGCGGCAACCAGGCGGTCGTCCGCCTGAAGCGGTTCCATTCCTTCGGCCTTGGCGAATCCCGCGTCGACGACATGCTGTCGGGCGTCGAGGCGCTGGCGGACGGCGGCGAGGTGAAGCTCGGCTTCCAGGCGCATTATCCCGAACTCGAAACCAAGCTCTTCGCGCGCGGCCCCGACGCCGACGCGCTCGCCCGGATGATGGCGCCGGTCGAGGCGGCGGTGCGCGAGCGTCTCGGCTCCCATCTCCTGGCGGAAGACGACGCGACGCTGGAGAGCGTGATCCTCGACGCGCTCAGGCATGCGGGCGGCACGCTCGCGATCGCCGAATGCGGCACCCACGGCGCCGTCGCCGGGCGGATCGTCGGTCAGGACGATACGGGCGCGGTCTTCCGGCGCGGCGGCCTCGGCGGCGACGTCGCCGGTCTCGCGGTCGCCCTCGGCGTCGAGGCGGATGCGCCGTCGCCGGAAGCGGCGGCCCGGTTTGCGGAAGCGGTCCGGACCACCTCGGAAACCAGCCACGGCCTCGCCGTCATCGTCGCCCCCGGCCGGGACGGCGGTCAGGGCGGCGGCGAGGGCGGCGTCTTCGTCGGCATCGCGCGTGAAGGCGAGCCGACGGTATCCCGCGTCGCGACCATCGTCGGCGGCCGGGAGCGGGTGCGCGCGGGCGGCGTCGAAATGGGCCTGGACTGCCTTCGGCGCGCGCTGCAGGGCATCGACGTCGACGATCCGGTGGATTTCGAACGCCGGGCCTAAATGGCGGCCGGCGGGCGGCGGCGGAAGACGATGCCGCCCGACTGGCCGAGCGCCACGCCGCCGATGACGAGCACGGCGCCGACGACCTGGACGACGCTCAGCCAGTCGCCGAGGAAGATCGCCGAGAAGGCGGCGCCGAAGACGGGCGAGAGATAGAGGTAGAGCACCATAGACGCGAGGCCGAGCCGGCCGAGCCCGCCCGACCAGGCGGCGTTGCCGAGGCAGCC
>DAINCG010000363.1:2642-3214 GCA_036732525.1 Pseudomonadota bacterium
CAGCAGCAGGATGGCGCCGAAGAGCGCGGCCCAACCGGTCGTGGTCCAGGCGCCCAGGCGCATGACATAGGGACGGGAGAGCAGGCCGAACAGCGCCCAGACCGCCGCGATGCAGACGAACAGCATGTCGCCCAGAAGCTCGTCCGGGTCGAAGCGCTGCTTCGGCAGAAGGCCATCGTTGACGACGAGATAGACCCCGGCGAAGGCGACGGCCGCGCCGATCCAGATCATCCGGCCGACCGGCTGGCCGGCGATCTTCGCGAAGATCGCGCCGAAGATCGGCGTCGTCGCGACCAGGATCACGGCTTTCGACGGCGTCGTCAGGTCGAGCGCTATGCCCCACACGCCCTGGAAGATCGCATAGCCAAGCACGCCAAGCCCGGCGAGCGCGGCCGCGTCCCGCCAGGAAAGCGCGACCCGCTGGCCGAGGCCCTGGGCCAGGAGCAGCATGAAGCTGCCGGCGACCAGATAGCGGAAACAGGAAAACGAGATCGGATCGACCGCCTCGACGATCGGCTTGCCGACCGGATAGGCCGACCCGAAGGTGAGCGCGACGAACAGGCCCATCATGT
>DAINCG010000363.1:3237-5002 GCA_036732525.1 Pseudomonadota bacterium
GGCCGCCGCCGCTGACGTTTGCATCGGACAATGCTGGGTGTGACGCTTTCTGACTTCGGATGCCGGGCCAGTCTGCGGAGAAGCACGGACCGGGACAAGGCGCTGCTTTACCGTCAATCGGAATGCTTTAGGCTCGCCGACTTGGGCTCCGCTTTCCCGCCGTTCGTCATGCTGCTGCGCATCGCGCCCCTGATCTTCGTGCTGATCTGGTCCGGCGCCTTCGTCGCGGCGCGCGGCGGGCTGCCGCATTTTACGCCATGGGCGCTCCTCGCGGTCCGGTTCATTGCGGCCGGCGTCCTGCTGCTTGGCCTTGCGCTCCTCATCCGCGAGAAGGAGGCCGATTGGCGCGCGTTCCGGGCAAGGTGGGCGGGCGTCGTCGGCGCCGGCGTCTTCATGAACGGCCTCTATCTCGGTCTCTTCTTCACGGCGATGCAGCACATCTCCGCCGCGACGACCGCGCTGATCGGGTCGCTCACTCCCCTGTTGACGGCCGTGCTCTCGGGGCCGGTGCTCGGCGAACGCTTCGCGCCGCTGCAATGGCTGGGCTTCCTGCTCGGCATCGCCGGCGTCGCGTTCGTCGTCGGGCTCGATTTCCTGACGCTCGGGCCCGAGGCGGCGAGCGGCTTCGCGGCGGCCGGCGCCGGCGTCCTGCTGCTGACGCTCGGCACGCTCTGGCATGCCGGGGTCGCGCGCGGCCTGCCGCTGCTCGCGACCAACGCCGTGCAGATGACGGCGTCGGGCGTCGTCTGCTTCGTCGTCATGGCGTTGGTCGAGACGCCGCGCATCGAATGGGTCGAGCCGACGATCCTGGCGTTCGGCTATCTGACGGTCGTCGTCTCGCTCGGCGGCATGGGGCTCTATCTTCTGATGCTGCGGCACGGTGCTGCGGGGAAGGTCGCGGCGAACTTCTACCTGACGCCCGGCACGGCGGCCGTGCTGGCCTTCCTGATCCTCGGCGAAACCTTGAAGCTGGAAGCTATTTTCGGCCTGGCGCTCGCGACCGCCGGCGTCTGGCTGGTGCAGCGCGGCGGCGCCCGGTCCTAGGACGCCGTCGCGACGTCGCGCAGCATGCGCGCGCAGGCGTCGGCGAAGGCGCGCGCGAAGGCGTGACCGTTGAAGAGGGGCGCGCTCGCCAGCCGTGCGCGCATCCCGGCCCGAAGTTCGCCAAGCGCTTCGACGTCGCCGGCAAGCTCCGCCGCGCGCGCAACATAGCCTTCGACGTCCGCTGCGACGAGGTCGCCGAAGCCCGCATGCGTCAGCACGGTCAGGCCGTAGCGGCTGAGCGCGCTTCGGCCGACGATCGAGACGGTCGGCACGCCCATCCAGAGCGCCTCGCAGGTCGTGGTGACGCCGTTATAGGGCCAGCTGTCGAGGGCGATATCGACCTCGCCGTAGAGCGCCAGATGCTCCGCCTTGGTCGCCGTTGAGCCGACCAGGCGGACCCGGGCGCGGTCGATGCCCGCTGCCGCAAGCCGCGTCTCGAAATGCGCCGTCGCGTCGGGGCAGCGAAAGGCGTTGTCCTTCATCAGGAGACGCGCCGTCGGGACCCGCGCCAGGATCGCGCTCCAGGCGGCGAGCGTCGCGGGGCTCGTCTTGGCGAGGCGGTTGAAGCTCGCGAACGTGACATGGCCGTTCCGCAGCGCGGGCGACGGCGCAACGTCGGCCGCGGCGTCTGACGGCTGAAAGCAGAGCGCCGGGCCGTCCAGATTGAGCGGCCGTTCGACATAGGGTTCCGTCGTGTCGGCGGGCGTCAGCAGTGCGTCCG
>DAINCG010000364.1:0-762 GCA_036732525.1 Pseudomonadota bacterium
ACGAATGGCGATTTCGCCCCGATTGGCGATGAACAACTTCCGGATGGCCACGTCGATCCCTTCCCTGCCCAAACCTTGCTTGGGCGAAGGGTCACAGGCTGTTCGCGGAAGATCAATGGCCCAACGCCGGCAGTGGGCCTATCTGTCGTCGCGCGGCCCGAATCCGCGCCGCACTTCAGGCCTGCGGCGCGCCTGCCAAGCCGCCTCGCCGGCCGCAAGCGTCCAGTTGACCAGCTCCTTCAAGGCGGAGCCCAACGCTTCGTCCCAGGCGTCGATGATATCCGAGAGCACTTCAGGATTGGCCTGCCCCATCCGGTCGATCGTCGTCGAGGCGACGATCAGCCGATCGGGCATTTCGACCAGACGCACGCTCAGCCCGATCCGCGGTTCGTGCAGGGCGGGGTCGCGAAACGCCTCCGCCTGAAACTCGCGCAGCTCCATCTTCAGGACGAAGTCCGGCTTCAGGCCGACCGATTCCCGGCCAACGGCGACGATCCGGCCCGAATTCTCGAAAGATTCGACGACGAGGCCCTGCACCATCAACGGCGCCCGGTCGGTCCAGTTGGCGAGCGCGTAATAGTCGAACCGGGTCGGCGCCGGCATCAGGCCGATCCGGACCGTGTTCAAACTCGCCGAGGCATAAGGCGTTTCGACCAGGAGCTGCCAGTCGACCGACGGCATGCCGTCCGGAAAGGTGCTCTTCGGCGTCAGCCGGTAGAGCCGCGGCGCCGGGCCCGAGCCGGGCAGAACGCTTTCGCAGCC
>DAINCG010000364.1:772-4984 GCA_036732525.1 Pseudomonadota bacterium
TTCCTACTGTCCGTTCGCCGCTTTGGCGCCGGCCGCCGCGCCGAGGCCGAGCAGCGCCGTGCGTCGGGCGACGCCGTTATCGGGTCTGATAGCCACGTTGCTGTCCTCCAAACAGGAACCGGGCGGGGTCGCGCCCGACTTCGGTCGTCAGGCGATTGAGGTTGTCGACCAGCACCCGGAAATCGGCGATGAACGAATTGATGTCATAGAGCGTCGTGCCCGTGAAATCGCGCACCGCTCGCCGGTTCTCTCCGACCAGGCTGCTGACTTGTTCCGCAGCGCCCTGGAACGACTTGGCGGTCGATCCGGCCTGTTTCAGGAAGCCGTCGACATTGCGGCTCGCCTCCCGGATGTTGGTCAGCGCCGCCGTCGCCTCGCGGACGGCAACAGGCATGTCCTTCTCGATGGCCGCGCCGACGGTCTGCACCGATGCCGCGGCCTTGCGCAGCTCCGCGAGCGTTCCGCTCGCGTCGTCGATCATCGCCTCGATGCTCTGCGATCGGTCCGCCAGGCTCTTGCTCAGAACGTTCATGTTCACGAGGATGCCGGAAATGGCGTCGAGGTTCTGGTCGCCCAGCAGGAGCTGGACGCGGGCGACGAGCTCCTGCACCTGTTCGACCAGCGCCGGCGCGCCCTGCAGCAGCCGGTCGAGCTGGGACGGCGCCGATTGGATTACCGGATGCTTCTCGCCCGGCGCCGGTTCGAGCTCCGGTGCCGCATTGCTGCCGCCGCGCAGCATGACCAGCGCCCCGCCGGCGAGCCCCTGGATTTCGAGACTGGCGACCGTGTCCGTCCGCACCGGCGCATCGTCCGCCACGCGCGTCTTGACCAGGATGCGCTCGACGTCGCCATCCTGTGGAAAGCCGATCGACGTGACCTCGCCGACCGTGATGCCGCGATATGTCACCGAACTGCCGACCCGCAGGCCTTTCACCGAGCCGTCGAAGTAGATCCAGTATTCGCGATAGCTCCGCTCCGCCTGCCAGTTCGACAGCCAGACCACGAACATCAGCAGCCCCATGAAAAGGGCGACGATGAACAGGCCGACGGCGATGAAATTTGCCCGCGTCTCCATGCTTCCCCCTGCCGGCCTAGCCGGCCCGTTCCGCCGACGCGACCGCCGCCCGACCGCGCGGCCCGCCGAAATATTCCTGAATCCAGGGATGGTTGATCTTCATAAGTTCCGGAATCGTATCGACCCGCGTCTTCTTCTCGATCAACACCGCGACCCGATCGCAGATCGCATAGAGCGAGTCGAGATCGTGCGTGATCATCACGACGGTCAGACCAAGCGACCGCTTCAACTCCAGAATGAGCTGATCGAAATTCGATGCCCCGATCGGGTCGAGGCCGGCCGTCGGTTCGTCCAGGAACAGGATGTCGGGATCCATCGCGAGCGCGCGGGCGAGACCGGCGCGCTTGCGCATGCCGCCAGAGAGCTCCGAGGGATACTTGTCGTTGGCGTCGTAAGGCAAGCCGGCGAGCGCGACCTTGAGTTCCGCCGCCTCGCGCCGCAGCCGGGGCGAAAGCTTGGTGTGCTCCCGGAGCGGCGCTTCGACGTTCTCCGCGACCGTCAGCGAACTGAACAGGGCGCCGTCTTGAAACAGCACGCCCCAGCGCCTCCGGACGGCGCGCGCCGTCGCGTCGTCCGCCGCCGCCATGTCTTCGCCGAGCACTTCGATCCGGCCCGCCGCCGCGCGATTGAGCCCGATGATCGTGCGCAGCAGAACGGACTTGCCCGTGCCCGACCCGCCGACGACTCCGAGCACTTCGCCCTTCCGGACGTCCAGGTCCAGGTCGTCATGCACGACGTGCCGACCGAATTGCGTGCGGAGGCCGTGAACGCGGATCGCGAAAGCGTCTTCCCGCATCCCTAGATCCCGATGATCAGGAAGAAGATGGAGAAGACCGCGTCGATCGCGATCACCATGAAAACGCTCTGCACGACCGACTGAGTCGTGCGGCGGCCGACGGATTCGGCGTTCGAGGAGACCTTAAGGCCCTGAAAGCAACCGATGGCGGCGATGATCGCCGCCATCACGGGCGCCTTCACCATGCCCACCCAGAAATGGTTGATATTGACCGCCGCCTGCAGCTGCTTGGCGAACTGCGTCAGCGTGATGTCGAGCGCGAACATCGCCGCCACCGCTCCGCCCAAAATCGCCATCACGTCCGCATAGAAGACGAGCAGCGGCAGCGCAATGATCAGGGCGATGATCCGGGGCGCGCAGAGCACCTCCAGCGGGTCAAGCCCGAGCGCCTGCATGGCGTCGACTTCCTGGTTGACGCGCATGGAGCCGATTTGCGCGGTAAATGCGCTGCCGGATCGACCTGCGACGATGATCGCGGTGATCAGCACGCCCAGTTCGCGCAAGACGCCGATGCCGACGGAATCGACCGTCAGCAGCTCCGCCCCGAACTTGGAGAGCTGGTTGGCGGACTGATATGCGACGACGACGCCGATCAGAAAGTTCAGCAGGCCGACAATCGGCAAGGCGTTGAGGCCGGTCGCCTCAAGCTGGGTCGTCAGCGCCTTCCAGCGGAGCCGCCACGGCCGCATCGCCAGATGCATGATGGTGATCGTGCTGGCCCCGATGAAGCTCACCAGCTCGACGGCTTCCCGCCACTGACCATATGCCGCGCGGCCGATATGCTCGAGCACGCGACCGATGGCGCTGCCGTCCTCCGGCGGCTCGTGGTGCTCGGCGTGCGCGTTCTCGATCACTTTGATCAGCCGGGCATGCTCGGCCGACGCGCCGACGAGATCGACCGGGGCGCCACGGCCAAGTCGCTCCGCCGCCAGCGTCAGCAGCATGGCGCCGTTCGTATCGAGCCGGGTCAGGCCGGACAAATCGATGACGGTGACCGCCGCCTGCTTCGCCAATTCGTCGATCGACCGTTCGGCGGCGTAGAGCGCCGTCGTCGACCAATCGCCCACGGCGGCCACGCCGCCATCGCCGGCGGGCGTCAGCCGACCGGGGGTCGGCTCAAGGGTTGGGCGGGGCGCACGCATACTGATTTTCTAGCGGCTAAGCGGCGCGATTGAAATGTTCCCCTGCCGCGAGAGTGATTTATCGTGTCCGCCGCTACACTCGCGCGCGCCTTGCAGGACAGGCCGGAACTGTCCTGCTACCGTTCGGCGCTTGGATCTTGGGGGCGCTTCCGAGGTGGAAGACCGACTGGACCTACCGGTCGCGTGCGATATCGGCGCGCTGGCGGACGTGCATGCCGCCATCGCGGCGTTCAGCGCGCGCCACGGCCTGACGCCCACTCTCACCCATAATTTGGACGTCATCGCGGACGAGATCATTTCGAACATCATCCGTCATGGCTTCGTCGGCAATGAACGGGACCGGCGCATCCATCTCACGGTCGAGCCGTCGGCCGATGGCGTTCGGATGAATTTCACGGACACGGGCCGGCCTTTCGATCCGACCAAGGACGCCCCGCCCCCCGATCTCACCAGCACGGTGGAGGACCGTGAAGTCGGCGGCCTCGGCATCCATATCGTCAGCTCGCTCGCGGCGCGGATGACCTATGTCCGCCAGGACGACGAAAATCGCCTCGAAGTCGTCGTGCGAACCTAGAGTTTGCCGCTGCCGCATCGAAGCGGGATCCATGGTCTAATTCCATGATATCGATCAATTTATCCTGCCTTTGGCGATTCCGCCAAAGTCAGGGTTGATCTAGCAACCGACCGGCGAACGTGACCCCGGACGCCCGCAATTCCGCGGCGAGCGCCTGCTTGGCGGCGGCGAGCCCCGCCTCGGAACTGGCTTCGCAGCGCCCCACGAGCGCGTTCTGCGTGTTCGACGCGCGCAGGAGCCACCACCCGCCGTCCGGCAGGTTGACCCGCACGCCGTCGACGGCGGTCACGTCCGCCCCGGCGCCGGCCAGCCGGCCCCGCACCTCTTCGACGACGGCGAACTTACGATCTTCCGGGCAGTCGAACCGCAGCTCCGGCGTATTCAGGGCCGCCGGCAGGGACTTCCGGAAGTCGGCGAGGCTCTGGTCCTGACGCGATAGGATCGAGAGCGTGCGGGCGGCGGCGTAGAGCGCGTCGTCGAAGCCGTAATACCGGTCCGCGAAGAAAATGTGGCCGCTCATCTCGCCGGCGAGCGGCGCGCCCGTCTCCGCCATCTTCGCCTTGATCAGCGAATGGCCGGTCCGCCACATCAGCGGCGCGCCGCCCGCGGCCGCGACGATCGAACT
>DAINCG010000365.1:0-4960 GCA_036732525.1 Pseudomonadota bacterium
CGGCGGCCTGATCGGCGGTTCGGTCGGCGTCGCCGTGCTCTGTGGCCTGCATTTTGCGCCGGATGCGATGCAGGGCGTGATCCCGTTCGGCGTCGCAATCTTCGTTCTTGGCATCGGTCATGCGGGCGTGCGCATCGGCCGGAAAACCCAGATCGTCGATATCGCTTCCGGCGACGCGAAGTCGGAGTATGTCGCCGTCAGCAACACCATCATCGGCGTCGCGATCCTCGGCGTCGGGGCGATCGTGGGCGCGCTCGCGAGCGTCAGCCAGGAGTTGGCGCTGCTCGTCCTGTCGCTCGCCGCGTTCGCCGGCGCCGCGGTTGCGTTCAGTTTGAAGAACGCGCAGGCCGAATAAGCTCTATCGCCCCGTCGCGCACTCGACGAAGACGATTTCGCCCGATTGCAGCAGGTCTTCGCCTTGGAAGCCTGAAAAATCGTCGCCGACCTCGGTCTTGTAGTTGAACAGCTCGACATTGACCGGGCGCAGCGGCGCCAGGGTGCGCGTGCCGCCCGCGTCGATCTTTCCGTCATGCTTGTAGCCGAGCTGAAACCGGATCGGCCGGGGCGGCCAGCGGCCGTCGCCGGTATGGTTGAACACCGCGACCGAGACGATCCCGGTCCCCCAGTCGAGCCACGCCGCGTGCACGCCCAGACCCTCACATGGTCCGGTTCCCATGATGGCGGCATGGCCCACGCCCGGCGCGGCCGTCAGCGCCAGAGCGAGGAAAAGGGCGGGCCTCATGGCAGATGCCGCATCCACTCCGCCAGCGCCTTGCCGATCTCGTGCGGCGAATCTTCTTGGATGAAGTGACTGCCGTTCACCGTGACCTCCGTCTGATTCGGCCAGCTCCGGCAGAACTCGCGCTGTGCGCCGGTCAGGATGGCGCCCGGCTTGGCGTTGATGAACAGCTTCGGCATATCGGACCGCGCCATGTAGTCGGCATAGGCGTGGGCGATCTCCACGACCTCCGCGGGTTCGCCGTCGATCGGAATCTGGCGCGGCCAGGTCAGCGTCGGCCGGCGGCCTTCGCCGGGCTCGGCGAAGGGGCGGCGGTAGACGGCCATCTCTTCCGGCGTCAGGTCGCGCAGGATGGAGCCGGGGAGCACCCGCTCGACGAAGACGTTGTTGTCGAGAACCATGTTCTCGCCCTTGTCCGAGCGGAAGCCCTGGAAAACCTTGCGCGCGGCCTCCGGCCACTCGGCCCAGGTCACGGGCCGGACGATCGCTTCCATGTAGCAGACGCCGCGAACCGCCGACGGCGTGCGCCGCGCCCAGTCGAAGCCGAGCGCCGACCCCCAGTCGTGCAGGACGAGCGTCACCTCGTTGCCGACGTTCAGATCGGCCAGCAGCGTGTCGAGATAGTGGCGATGCTCGGCGAAGGTGTAGCGGTCGGGGCCGCTCTCCTCCAGCTTGTCGGAATCGCCCATGCCGATCAGATCTGGAACGATGATCCGACCCTGGTCGGCGACATGTGGCCAGACGTTTCGCCAGAGGTATGACGACGTCGGATTGCCGTGCAGGAAGACGATCGGGAAGCCTTCGGGATCGCCTGCCTCGACATAGGCCATGCGCTTCCCGTGGACGCGAATGTAGTTCTTCGGCGGTTCGGCTGCGTCGATCATGGCGATGTGCTCCCTTGGTCTCTGGCGAGGCTAGCAGGCTCGGCGTGCGCTTGACATGCCGTACGCCGGGCCGCTTCTGTTCCGTCAACGCAGAAATCAGAGAATCGTTGGAGAGAAAACGCCATGGCGCGCGCTTTTGTGTTTCCGGGCCAGGGGTCCCAGACGGTCGGCATGGGCAAGGCGCTCGCCGAGGCCTTTCCGGCGGCGCGCGAGGTCTTTGAAGAGGTCGATGACGCGCTCGCCCAGAAACTCTCGACGCTGATGTTCGAAGGGCCGATGGAAGACCTGACGCTGACGGAAAACACGCAGCCCGCGCTGATGGCGAACAGCGTCGCCGTGATCCGCGTGCTGGAAAAGGAAGGCGGCCTCGTCTTCTGCGATGCGGCGAAGCTGATCGCCGGCCACTCGCTCGGCGAGTATTCCGCGCTTGCCGCCGCCGGCGCCTTGGCGCTGGCGGATACGGCGCGCCTGCTCAAGCTGCGCGGACAGGCGATGCAGACTGCCGTGCCGGCCGGCGAAGGCGCCATGGCCGCACTGCTCGGCCTCGACCTTGAGGACGCTCAGGCGGCGGCGGAAGAGGGCGCCCAGGGGGAGGTCTGCGACGTCGCGAACGACAACGCGCCGGGCCAGGTCGTCGTCAGCGGCGCGAAGGCGGCCGTCGAGCGCGCGGTCGAGGCGGCGAAGGCCCGGGGCGCCAAGCGCGCGATCATGCTTCCGGTCTCTGCGCCGTTTCACTGCTCGCTGCTTCAGCCGGCGGCGGACGCGATGGCCGAGGCCTTCGAGAAAACCACGATGGCGCCGCCAGCTCTGCCGCTCGTCTCGAACGTGACCGCGGCGCCGGTCGCAGACCCGGAAGAGATCAAGCGCCTGCTCGTCAGGCAGGTCACCGCGACGGTCCGCTGGCGCGAAGGCGTCCTCGCGATGGGCGAGGCGGGCGTCGCCGAACTCGTCGAGATCGGCTGCGGCAAGGTGCTCTCCGGCATGGTCCGCCGCATCAATCGCGACATGACCGCCCGCAATATCGAGACGCCTGAGGACGTCGAGGCGTTCCTGAAGGGCTAACGCCTCAGGCCGGCTGCAGCGCGGCCGCCTTGATCATGTCCGACGCCTTTTCGGCGATCATGATGACCGGCGCGTTGGTGTTGCCGGAACACAGGAGCGGCATGATCGAGGCGTCGACGACGCGGAGTCCGCCAATGCCGCGGACGCGAAGCTGATCGTCGACGACGGCCATCGCGTCGCCGTCGGGTCCCATCTTCGCCGTGCCGACCGGGTGATAGACCGTCTGACCCGTCTGGCGGACGAAATCCAGGAGCTCGTCGTCGCTGGCGCAATCGGGGCCCGGGTTCATCTCGAACGAGAGATAGGGCTTCAGCGCAGGCTGGGCCGCGATGCCGCGGATCATGTTGATCGCGGCGACGAAGGCGTCGCCGTCGCTTTTTACCGAAAGCAGGTTCGGCCGGATCGAGGGCGCCGCCTTCGGGTCCGCCGACCGGATGTGGATGGTTCCCCGGCTTTCCGGGCGTAGCTGGCAGGGACCGACGGTCATGCCCGGCTCCGGGTCGAGCACCCGGTCGCCGGCATTCTTGAAGCTCGCCGGCGTCATGAAGAATTGCATGTCGGGCGTCTCGAACTCGGGTCGGGTCTTGGCGAAGCCCAGCACCTGCGCCACCGGATTGGCGAGCAGCCCCTGATGGGCGGTCAGGTATTTGACGCCCTCCCACAGCTTTTTCGCGCCGTGGCTGCGCTCGTTGAGCGTGCCCATGCCCTTGACGCGCCAGTTGACGCGCACGGCGTAGTGATCCTGGTAGTTGGCGCCGACGCCCTTAAGGGCGTGCACGGTCTCGACGCCGGCCGCGCCAAGGACGTCCGGATCGCCGATTC
The DNA here is from genome assembly GCA_036732525.1 of Pseudomonadota bacterium. Taxonomy (GTDB): domain Bacteria; phylum Pseudomonadota; class Alphaproteobacteria; order Bin95; family Bin95; genus VMCJ01. Next base: position 3,508 of record DAINCG010000365.1, read on the forward strand.
CCGAGAGCTCCAGCAATTGCGGCGACTGGACGGCGCCGGCGGCGAGGATGACTTCCCGCCCGGCCCGCGCCTCCCGCGGTTCGCCGCGCACGGTATAGGCGACGCCGACGGCGCGGCGGCCTTCCAGCAGCACGCGTTCCGCCAGCGCTTCCGTTTCGATCGTCAGGTTCGGCCGCCCGCGCGCCGGATCTAGAAACGCCCGTGTCGTGCTGCGGCGCTTCCCCTTGGCGATGGTCGACTGGCTGTAGGTGAAGCCTTCCTGCGAGGCGCCGTTGTAGTCGTGCCGTGTGGGATAGCCCGCCTGATCGCAGGCCTCGAGAAAGACTTCGCCGAGCGGATGGACTTCGACGGGCGGCGTCACCGTCAGCGGCCCGCCCTTGGCGCGGTAGTCGTCCGCGGCGCCGTGAAAATCCTCGGATTTCTTGAAGTAGGGCAGCACGTTCTGGAACGACCAGCCGCGGTTGCCGAGCTGTGACCAGCCGTCATAGTCGCGCGCCTGCCCCCGGACATAGAGCATGCCGTTAATGGAGGAGGAGCCGCCGAGCACCTTGCCGCGCGGGATCGGAATCTTGCGGTCGCCGGTGGCGGGGTGCGGATCGGTCTCGAACAGCCAATTGAACTTCGGATCGTTCATCAGCTTGGCGAAGCCGACGGGCACGTCGATCCAGAACTCTTTGTCGACGCCGCCGGCTTCCAGCAGCAGAACCGTCGTCTTGGGATCTTCCGTCAGGCGGTTCGCCAGCACGCAGCCGGCCGAGCCCGCGCCCACGATCACATAGTCGAACGTCCCTGCCATCGCACTCTGAGTCCCGCCCTGTTGTCGATGTTTGCGCGAAAGCTTATCCCAAACGGCGCCGAAGGTAAGGGGGAGGGGCGGATGGCCGATTCCAGAGACGCGGCCGTCGCGCGCCATTACGAATCCTATCCCTATCCGGCGCGGGATCCGGCCGACGAGGCGAAGCGCCTGATCGAAGGCTCGCCGAGCCGCCTGCCGGAACTCGCGCATTATCTCTTCCGGGGGGCCGCGCCGTCGCCGTTCCGGGCGCTCGCGGCCGGCGGGGGCTCCGGCGACGGCGCGATCATGCTGGCCCAGCACATGGCCGACGCCGGGCTCGACGGCGAAGTCGTCTGGCTCGACATGTCCGCCGCGGCCAGGGCGGTCGCGGAAGCGCGGGCGAGGGAGCGGGGCCTCACGAACATCCGCTTCGTCTCGGGATCGCTGCTGGAGGCGCGCGCGCTGGTCGGCGACGGCTTCGACTATGTCGATTGCTGCGGCGTGCTCCACCACCTCGATGCGCCGGAAGCCGGCATTGCGGCGCTGCGTGGCGTGCTGGCGGACCATGGCGGCATGGGGATCATGGTCTATGGCGCGCTCGGCCGCCGGGGCGTCTACGATTTCCAGGACGCGGCCGCGATGCTGGCGCCGCAAGCGGATGCGCCCTCGGAACGGCTT
>DAINCG010000366.1:0-4939 GCA_036732525.1 Pseudomonadota bacterium
GGATGCGGGCCGCGCGGCTGACGTCATCGATCTCGAGCACCCGCGCCATCCGCGTCATGTCGAGCGAGACGACGCCGTTGAAGCCGGACCCCACGTCCGACGTGACGCCGCCGACGACGGACGAGCCGCCGCCGAAGGGGATCAGCGCGGCGCCGGCTATCGCGCACCAGTCGAACAGGCGCTGGATGTCCTCGGCGGTCTCCGGATAGGCGACGACGTCGGGCGCGTGGGCGAAGTCGCCCGCGAAGATGCGGATCGAATCCGGCTGCGACTGGCCAAAGGCATGCAACGCCCGCTCATAAGCGTCCGTCCGGCAGATCGGCGCGAGGTTCGCCGGCGGGTCGAGCCGCGCCGGCCCCATCGTCAGCGCCTCCAGCGCCGACGGTCCGCCGCCGTCGCCCGTCGCCTGGATGCCGTAGCCATCGCGAAGCGTCCGCAGCAGCGCCTCGGTCTGCGCGGGTTGAAGGCCGTCGCCTTCGTAGCCCCAGCCCCAGTACTTCAATCGCTTCGCCATGCCCGCCTCCGTTCCGCGCGGCGCAGCATCGACCGTGTCTGCGGTCCCGCGCAAGCCGGGCGGCTATTGCCTGCCTGCTGTCTCCGCTTCCGCCGCGCGGACGTTGGCGAAGGATGGGCTGTAGCCGAAGTCTTGGGCGAAGCGCTTGACGTGGCGGGTGAAGAAGGGCGGGAACGAGAGGATGTAGGCGCGCATGCGCGGGTCTGTCCGCCACTTCGCGATGTAGGTGGACAGGAAGTCCTCGTGGCGGGAGAACGGGACGCGTTGGCGGAGGCCGAAGCGGTCGGCGATCTGCTGCTGCACGCCGTCCGGATCGGATACGAGGTCTTCGTACCTGATGAACAGGATGTCGCGATCCGGCTGGCGACGGCGCAGCTCGTCGAGGGCGTCGTACTCCTCCAGCCAGCGCTTGCGCGAGACGTAGTAGGGATGCGGTTTGCCCTTGCGATCGTGGCCCGGATGCACGCTGGTCAAGACGTCGAACGGATGCCGGGTCATGTAGATCAGCCCGACGTCGGCCGGCAGGTCGGGCAGGGTCTCGAACGCCGCGGCGTTCCGCTTCATCGAGATCGAGCCCTTGTGCTGCGGCAAGTCGGCGAAGGACGCGGCCGAACCGGCGCGCGGCGCCACGTAGATGTCCGTAAAGGCGCGCATGTTCCGCGCAAGCAGGCCCATGCCGGAGCGGGCGCAGCCGCAGATGAAGATGTTCTGGCTCATGCGTCGGCAGATCCGTCGTCGGGCTGGTTTTCGTTCTTCGGCGCATAGCGGGCATAGCGCACGTCGGCGGTGATGGCGTGCGCCAGCATGCCCTCGGCTTCGGAGATGCGGCTGATGACGGGCGCGATCTGGCGGCTCGCCTCCGGCGTCAGGCGCTGCCAGGTCACCGTCTTCAGGAACTTGCCGACCCAGAGGCCGCCCGTGTAGCGCGCCGCGCGGCCGGTGGGGAGGATGTGGTTGGTGCCGACGCCCTTGTCGCCATAGGCCACCGTCGTCGCCTCGCCGACGAAGAGGCTGCCGTAATTGGAGAGATTGGCGAGATAGTAGTCGTCGTCCGCCGTCATCACCTGGAGATGCTCGGAGGCGTATTCGTCCGCGACCTCGACCGCCTCTTCCTTGCTTTCGACCACGACGACCTCGCCATAGTCGCGCCACGCCTTGCCGGCGACCTCGCGCGTCGGCAGGGTCTTCAGCTGCGTCTCGACCTCGGCCAGCGTCTCCTCGGCGAGTTTCCGGGAGGTCGTGATCAGCCAGCACGGGCTGTCGGGCCCATGCTCGGCCTGGCCGAGCAGGTCCGTGGCCACCAGTGCTGCGTCGACGGTCTCGTCCGCGATGATCAGCGTCTCGGTCGGGCCGGCGAGCTGGTCGATGCCGCAGACGCCGAAGAGCTGCCGCTTGGCTTCCGCCACATAGGGATTGCCGGGGCCGATGATCAGGTCGACCGTCGGCACGTCGACGAGGCCGTAGGCCATCGCCGCCAACGCCTGGACCCCGCCGAGCGCGAAGACGTCGTGCGCGCCCGCCGCGTCGAAGGCGTAGAGGGTCTGCGGGTAGACGCCTTTTTCGTCGCGCGGCGGCGCGCAGCCGACGATCCGCTTGACGCCCGCGACGGCGGCGACGCCGGCCGACATGATCGATCCCGCGACCAGGGGATATTTGCCGCCCGGCGTGTAGCAGCCGGCCGCCTGCATCGGAATGTGCTTGTGGCCGAGCATCGCGCCGGGGCGGAGCTCGATTTCGAGTTCGCCCATCGTCTCCCGCTGGGCGCGGGCGAAGTCCTGCACCTGCTTCAGGGCATAGGCGATGTCGTCCTTGAACGTCTCCGGCAGCAGGCGCTCGACCTCGCGCTTCCTGTCCTCGGACATGCGGAAGTCCGGGTTCTCCCACTTGTCGAGGTCGCGCGCGTAGCGGTGGATGGCGTCGTCGCCATCCTTGCGGATGTCGGCCAGCATGCCGGCGACGGCCGCCTCGACCGCGGGTCGATCGAAGCCCTCGCGCTGGCTGGAGCGTTTCAGGTAAGTGCGCATGGCGGTTCCCGGGGTTACAGCAGCCGCATCTGCCCGTCGCCGCTCGGCGCTGGCGGCGCCGCCGGGACAATCAGATCCGGATCGTTTTGTCTAACATCGCCGACCCGATTGTCCACCGGAACGACAGAGAAGAGATCGTCCGGCGGCGGGCGGATCAGGTCGGCGGCCGCCGCGTCCGGCGCGCGGAGCCAGCCTTCGAAATCGTCCGGCGCGACCACGACCGGCGAGCGGTGATGGATTTCGGCGATCCGGCCGGTCGCCTCCGTGGTCACGATCGCGAAGCTTTCGATCGTCCGGCCGTCCGGCCCGCGCCAGCTGGCGGCGAGCCCGGCGAACGCGACGGTCGCCGTCGGGCGGGCCAGATAGGCCTGCTTCGCCTTTCCGGCACCCTTCCATTCATAGAATCCGTCCGCGGGAACCAGGCAGCGGCCGGTCCGGAATGCGTCCCGGAACGAAGGCTTCTCCCGCACGGTCTCGCCGCGCGCATTGATGAGCGGCGGGCCTTTCGCCGGATCCTTCGCCCAGGCGGGCACGAGGCCCCAGCGCAAGAGCGCCAGCGCACGGCCTGTCTCCGTCGGCCTGACGACGGCGGCCGGCTGCGTCGGGGCGACGTTCCAATTCGGCGCCAGGTTCGGCCGATTCTCGAATCCGAACAGCGCCGCCAACGCGTCCACGGGCGCCGTCAAAAGATACCTGCCGCACATGTCCGCCTGCCCCTCTTGCCTAAAAAAAGTTCACAACGCCGGCCGTCCGTGCTTGCATCAATATCAGATCGGCTGCGGAAAACCGCGGTCCGGTTGGAAAAGCGAGCGGATCGCCGCTCTTGGCATGAACGTTGCTGAAAAGCCTGAAGCCAATCTGGCTTCGGTAAAATGGGAGGCTAAGCCATATGAAGTTGAAAACCGCACTATTCGCCGCCGCGGCGCTCGCCGTCGGAGCGGCGTCCGGGGCGCAGGCCCAGGACAAGTCCACCCTTGATGTCGTGAAGGAGCGCGGCTTCCTCAACTGCCAGGTCGGCCAGCCGAACCCGGGCTTCTACAGCCTGGACGACAAGGGCGGCTGGTCCGGCCACGATGTCGCGTTCTGCCGCGCCGTCGAGCAAGGTCGAATTCCAGTCCGTGACCTCCCAGGTGCGCTTCACGTCGCTCGCCAACGGCGAGTCGGACATGCTGAGCCGCACGACGACGTGGACGACGACCCGCGATACGCAGCTCGGCCTGGATTTCACGACGGTCACGTTCTACGACGGCCAGGGCTTCCTGGTCAGCAAGGCCTCCGGGCTCAAGAGCGCGAAAGAGCTGGACGGCGCTGCGGTCTGCGTGCTGACCGGCACGACGACCGAGCTTAACCTCGCCGACTACTTCCGCGCCCAGGGCATGAACTTCACGCCCGTCACGTTCGAGGACGTCAACGTCCTGGTCGACACCTTCCTGAAGGGCGGCTGCGACGTCTATACCAATGACAAGTCGGGCCTTGCCTCCCGCCGTTCGGCCTTCCCGAACCCCGGCGACTACGTGATCCTGCCGGAAACCATCTCCAAGGAGCCGCTTGGCCCCGTGGTGCGTGAGGGCGACAACCAGTGGGGCGACATCGTCCGCTGGAGCGTCTTCGCGATGATCTCGGCAGAGGAACTCGGCATCAATTCCGGCAATGTCGTGGAGATGCGCGACACCTCGAAGAACCCGGAAATCCGCCGCCTGCTGGGCGTCGAGGGCAATCTGCACACCGGTCTCGGCCTTTCGAACGACTGGGCCTTCAACATCATCAAGACCGTCGGCAACTACGGCGAGGTCTATGAGGCCTATGTCGGCGAGAATACGCCGGTCAACATCCCGCGGGCGGGCAGCCTGAACGACCTGTGGACCAAGGGCGGCCTGATCTACTCGCCGCCGTTCCGGTAAGCACGGGCATGTCGCCGGTCCCAGACCACGACCGGCGACGACGGGGAGGGCGCCACGGCGCCCTCCCCGTCGCCACTTTCCCGGCGACCACGGGCGGACATGAGCCGGGCGAACCGGCCGCCGCCGATCGTCGGCCATCGCCATCGGGAGGCGTCGGATGAACACCGCGGCCGCGGCGCGGCAGGAACGCAGCCAGTTTTCAAAGCTGATCAATGATCCAAAGGCGCGCGGCCTCGCCGCACAGGCCCTGGTCGGCGGCCTCTTGATCCTGGCCGGCTCGTACCTCGTCAATCAAACGATCTACAACATGGACAAGCGAGGCCTGACGGCGGGCTTCGACTTCCTGTGGACCACGGCCGGCTTCGACATCGGCTTCCACATGATCGACTTCCATCCGACCGATCATTTCGGCCGGGTGTTCCTGGTCGGCATGATCAACACGCTGTTCGTGTCCCTGATCGCCATCGTCTGCGCGACGATCTTGGGCTTCATCATGTGCA
>DAINCG010000367.1:0-4894 GCA_036732525.1 Pseudomonadota bacterium
CCAGGTCGAAGCCAAGACGGACGGGGCCGAAGCCTGATGGCCTCCGCCGCCGAAAGGCTGGCTTCCAACGTCAATTTTTCGGCGTTCGGCAAAGCCAAGGAACTGCAGCAGCGCATCTGGTTCACGCTGGGCGCGCTCGTGGTCTACCGGCTCGGCACCTACATCCCGATTCCGGGGATCGACGCGGCCGTCCTGGCCGAGGTCTTCAATCAGAGCGGCGGCGCCGGCGTCCTCGGCATGTTCGACATGTTCGCCGGCGGCGCGCTCGGCCGCATGTCGATCTTCGCGCTCAACATCATGCCGTACATTTCGGCGTCGATCATCGTGCAGCTGCTGACAGCCGTGCTGCCATCCTTCGAGCAGTACAAGAAGGAAGGCGAGGCCGGCCGCAAGAAGCTGAATCAATACACGCGCTACGGCACCGTCGCGCTGGCCGCCGTACAGGCGGTCGGCCTGGCGAGCGGCGTCGCGAGCTTCACGGGGCCGAGCGGTCCGGCCGTGCCGGATCCCAGCATCGTGTTCTACGTCTCTACGGTCGTCACGATCGTCGGCGGCACGATGTTCCTGATGTGGCTCGGCGAGCAGGTGACGGCGCGCGGCGTCGGCAACGGCATCTCGCTGATCATCTTTTCCGGCATCGTCGCGAACCTGCCGCAGGCGCTGGCGCAGCTCTTCGAACTCAGCCGCACGGGCGCCATGTCGGCCGCCTTCCTGCTGGCGCTGATCGTGCTCGTCATCGCCGTGATCGTCTTCGTAGTGTTCATGGAGCGCGCGCAGCGCCGCATCGTCGTGCAGTATCCGAAGCGGCAGATGGGCAACCGGATGGTCGGCGGCGAGGCCTCGCACCTGCCGCTCAAGCTCAACACCGCCGGCGTGATCCCCCCCATCTTCGCCAGTTCGCTGCTGTTGCTGCCGGCGACGTTCCAGAGCCTGGGCGACGCCAGCCATTTGCCGGTCTGGCTGCAGACGACGGTGGCCTATCTCGGGCCCGGCCAGCCGCTTTATCTCGCGATCTACCTCTTCCTGATCGTCTTCTTCTGCTTCTTCTACACGTCGATCGTGTTCAACCCCGAAGAGACGGCGGACAATCTGCGGAAGTATGGCGGCTTCGTGCCGGGCATCCGTCCGGGCCGCAACACGGCGCTCTATCTCGAATATGTGCTCGAACGGCTGACGGTGGTCGGCGCGGCCTATCTGGCCGGCGTCTGCCTTCTCCCCGAACTGCTGCGGACCCAGTACGCGGTGCCCTTCTACTTCGGCGGCACCAGCCTCTTGATCGTCGTCAGCGTCACCATGGACACCGTGGCGCAGATTCAGTCGCACCTGTTGGCTCATCAATATGAAGGGTTGGTGCGACGTCAGAAGCTTCGGGGGAGGCGTCGTTGAACATTATTCTGTTGGGGCCGCCAGGTGCCGGCAAGGGAACCCAGGCCGAACGCCTGGTCGCCGAGCGCGGGCTGATCCAGCTTTCGACGGGGGACATGCTACGGGCGGCCGTCGCCGCCGGGACGGACGTCGGCAAGCGGGCCAAGGAAATCATGGACCGGGGCGACCTGGTGCCGGACGACGTCGTCATCCAGATCATTTCCGAGCGCCTCGACGCGCCGGACGCCCAGGCGGGCGTCATCCTGGACGGCTTTCCGCGCACCGTCGCCCAGGCGAAAGCGCTGGACGAGTTGCTGGCCCGGAAGGGCATGAAGCTGCACGCGGTGATCGAGCTCGAAGTCGACGAAGCCGCACTGGTCGCCCGGATCGAAAAGCGGGCGGCGGAAACGGGCGGCGCCCGCGCGGACGACAATGTCGAAACCCTGCGGAACCGCCTCGAGGTCTATCGCGAACAGACCGCGCCGATCATCCCCTACTACCGGGGCAAGGGCGCGTTGAAGACGGTCGACGGCATGGCCCCGATCGAAACGGTCGGCGCGGAGATCGACAAGATATTGGATGCGGCTTGACTTGGCCGAATTCGACGATAACGGATTGACGAAACGGGGCGAGGCCCTATAATCGCGCGCTTCGCGGTGCGGCCCTGTAAGGGCGGGCCGACGGGCGAGCCAGCGACATCAGGAGGACGGCACAGTGGCGCGTATTGCGGGCGTCAACATTCCGACCAACAAGCGCGTCCATGTGGCGCTGACCTATATTCATGGCATCGGGCCGCACCAGGCGGGCCGGATCTGCGAGAAGGTCGGGATCGAGGAAAGCCGCCGGGTCAACGAGTTGACCGAGCAGGAAGTCATCAACATTCGCGAGACGATCGACCAGGACCATATGGTCGAAGGCGATCTCAGGCGCGAAGTGGCGATGAACATCAAGCGGCTGATGGACCTTGGCTGCTATCGCGGCCTTCGCCATCGGCGCAACCTGCCGGTACGCGGTCAGCGGACCCATACGAACGCCCGGACGCGCAAGGGCAAGGCCCGCGCGATTCCCGGCAAGAAGAAGTAGCGTCGGCGCGAGCCGAACAAGGAGCTCAGAATGGCGAAAGCGGCAGCCGCGACTCGCGTGCGCAGGCGCGAGCGGAAGAACATCACTTCCGGCGTTGCGCATGTGAGCGCGACGTTCAACAACACCATGATCACGATCACCGACGTGCAGGGCAACGCGATCGCGTGGTCGTCCGCCGGCGCCCAGGGCTTCAAGGGCAGCCGCAAGTCGACGCCGTTCGCCGCCCAGGTCGCCGCCGAGGATTGCGCGCGCAAGGCGATGGAGCACGGCGTCAAGAACCTCGACGTCGAGGTCAAGGGCCCGGGCTCCGGCCGCGAATCGGCGCTCCGGGCGCTGCAGGCGGCGGGCTTCCAGATCGCCTCGATCCGGGACGTCTCGCCGATCCCGCACAACGGATGCCGCGCGCGCAAGCGCCGCCGCGTCTAAGCCGCCGCGCGCCGCCCAAGGGCGGCGCCGCACGAATTCACGCCGCCGCCGGACGCCACGCGCGTCGGGCGGCGCATTTGACGAGATGACATGTCAGGGGCGTGCTTATGAACTTCATGCAGAACAATTGGCAGGCGCTCATCAAGCCGAGCAAGCTTGACATCGAATCCAAGGGCGATCCGAGCCGCAGCGCGACCGTCGTCGCCGAGCCGCTGGAGCGCGGCTTCGGCGTGACGCTCGGCAACGCGCTCCGGCGCGTGCTGCTGTCGTCGCTCCAGGGCGCGGCCGTCACGTCCGTCAAGATCGACGGCGTCCTGCACGAGTTCTCCTCGATCCCGGGCGTGCGCGAGGACGTGACCGACATCGTCCTCAACATCAAGTCGATGGGCCTCCGGATGCACTCGGAAGGGCCGAAGCGCATCACGCTCGAGGCGACCGGGCCGGGCGTCGCGACGGCCGGCCAGATCGAGACCGGCGCGGACATCGAAGTGATGGACCCCGATCTCGTGATCTGCACGCTCGACGACGGCGCGTCGGTGCACATGGAAATGACGGTCGAGAGCGGCAAGGGCTATGTCCCGGCCGTGCAGAACCGCGCCGAGGACGCGCCGATCGGCCTGATCCCGGTCGATGCGATCTACAGCCCGGTCCGCCAGGTCTCCTACCGGATCGAGAACACCCGCGTCGGCCAGACGACGGACTACGACAAGCTGGCGCTGCACGTCGAGACCAACGGCGCGGTCACGCCGGAAGACGCGGTCGCCTACGCCGCGCGCATTCTGCAGGACCAGCTGCAGCTCTTCATCAACTTCGAGGAGCCGAAGCAGGCCGTCGAGCGCGACGACGCCCCGGACCTGCCGTTCAACAAGAACCTGCTGCGCCGGGTCGAGGAGCTGGAGCTCAGCGTCCGCTCCGCAAACTGCTTGAAGAACGACAACATCATCTACATCGGCGACCTGGTGCAGAAGACCGAAAGCGAAATGCTGCGCACGCCGAACTTCGGCCGCAAGTCGCTGAACGAGATCAAGCACGTGCTTGAACAGATGGGCCTCCATCTCGGCATGGAGATCCCGAACTGGCCGCCCGAGAACATCGACGACCTGGCGCGGCGCCTCGAAGAGCCGTTCTGAAGCCGGGCAGGAACAGGAAGAATCTAGCATGCGTCATCGCAAGGGACCGGCCAAACTCGGCCGCACCAGCACTCACCGCCGCGCCATGCTCGCCAACATGGCGGCGTCGCTGATCAAGCATGAGCAGATCGTGACGACCTTGCCGAAGGCCAAGGCGCTTCGGCCCGTCGTCGAGAAGCTGATCACGCTCGGCAAGAAGGGCGATCTGGCGTCGCGCCGCCTCGCCGTTTCGCGGCTCCGCGACGAGACCCAGGTCCGCAAGCTGTTCTCGACCCTGGCGGAACGTTATGCGGACCGTCCGGGCGGCTACACGCGCGTCCTGAAGGCGGGCTTCCGCTACGGCGACAGCGCGCCGCGCGCCGTCATTGAACTGGTCGACCGCGATCCGGACGCGAAGGGCCAGGATTCCGGCCCGACCGGTCTGGAAGACGAGGCCGAGGACGAGATGGCCGCCTGACGCCACGCGTCAGAACGGAAATACGCGGACAGGCGGGCTTCGGCCCGCCTGTTTGCGTTTCAGGACTTCAACCGCGCTAACGGCCGTCGTCGGCGGCGTCAGCGCGCGGCGCGCGCCCTGATGGCCTGCGCGGGCAGCGCATCATTTGCCGCCAGCGCGGCGCGCCAATGCGCCTCCGGCTGGCGGGCGGCGCGATCATCGTCGATGGCGATCTCGTCGAAGCCGCAGGCGCGCGCCATGGCGTGCTGATCGGCGATCAGCCGGCCGGCCGCGCGCAGGCGGCCCTGGAACCCGAGCCGCCGCAGCCGTCGGGCGAGCGAAAAGCCGCGTCCGTCCGCGAAATTCGGGAACGCGATGGCGATCACGTCGATCCGGTCGAGCCATCCCGTCAGCAGGGCCGCTTCGAAGTCGTTCGGCAATGCGACGGCGACCG
>DAINCG010000368.1:0-822 GCA_036732525.1 Pseudomonadota bacterium
GGCCTCAAGGCGAACGCGCTCTATCGGGACGGCTCGAAGCTCTCCCAGCCGCTCGCGGCGATCGCGCTCGGCGACGACGAGATCGACGACGATGCCGAGACGCTGGCGGAGCAGATCGCCGACGCGCCCCAGGCGAAGCGGGCGGAGATCGTGGCCGAGCGCATCGTCGAACGGGTGATCGAGCGGAACGTCGTGCAGCGCGAGCGCCTGCCGCACCGCCGCAAGGGCTACACCCAGAAGGCCAGCGTGGGCGGCCACAAGGTCTATCTCCGCACCGGCGAATACGAGGACGGCCGGCTCGGCGAGATCTTCGTCGACATGCACAAGGAAGGCGCGGCCTTCCGGTCGCTGATGAACAACTTCGCGATCGCCGTCTCGATCGGCCTCCAGTATGGCGTGCCGCTGGAGGAGTTCGTGGAGGCCTACACCTTCACGCGCTTCGAGCCGGCCGGCATGGTCACCGGCAACGACGCGATCAAGATGTCGACCTCGATCCTGGACTATCTCTTCCGGGAGCTCGCGATCTCCTATCTCGGCCGGAACGACCTGTCGCACGCCGACCACGACGATCTGACGCCCGACAGCATGGGCGACGGCGAGTCGGAGAGCGCCATTCCGGACGAATGGCGCGAGCGAAAGGTCGACGAGATCCGCCAGCAGACGCTGGACGTGGTGAAGCGCGTCGCCTCCAAGGGCTATGTCCGCGACAACCTCGTGGTCTTCACCAACGCGGCCAACCAGGTCGCGGCGGCGGCCGGCGCCGGCCAGCAGGTCGAGGCCCGCGCCTCGGCGGCGGGCGGGACGGTCTCTGTCATGGCGACG
>DAINCG010000368.1:877-4880 GCA_036732525.1 Pseudomonadota bacterium
GCGCCGGCTGGCGCCGCGGCCGCCGCGGCGGCCCGCCTCAAGGGCTACGAAGGCGACCCCTGCCCCGAATGCGCCAACTTCACCCTCGTCCGCAACGGCGTCTGCCTGAAGTGCGACAGCTGTGGCGCCACGACGGGGTGCAGCTGACCGATACACCGCTGGTCAGTTCTCCCAAGGATTGACCAGCGGAACGCCAAGGCCGTCGAAGTCCTTGGTGTTCCGAGTGGCCAATTCGAGACCGTGAACCAGCGCTGTCGCTGCAATGAGGCTATCGCCGAGTGTTAAGGCGCGGCCGGCGCGGCGCATTCGGGAGCGAAGATCGGCCGCCGTCGCAGCTTCATCGAAGCCGATTGGCAGGATCCGGTCGCGGTAGAGGCCGACCATGCCCTCAATCATGGCTGCGATTTCCGCCCTACGCTGACCTTCGGGCATGCGCGACAGGCCGAACAGCAGTTCGTGCACGACGATTGATGACAGCCAGAAGTCGCTGACGCCGCGAAGGAAGCGTTGGACTGCGCGATCCGGCGCCGGACGCGTGACCTCAGAAAGGACGTTGGTGTCGAGCAGCCAACCGGTCATGCCGGGTCGAAATCAAAGGGCGTGGCCCGATCCGGTTCATCCCGCGACGGCGGCTCCAGCGGCGCCCCGCGCGGCATGTTGTCGAGCAGCCAGGACCCCAACGGCGGACGCGCCTTCGACGACTCGCTGAGCGCCCGCCATTCTTCTTCTGCAACCACCACGAATGCGCGGCGCGTGCCAATCACCTGCGGGCCTTCCTCGGCGGCAAGCCGAAGAATTTCAGAGAGGCGCGCCTTCGCTTCGGCGATCGTCCAAGGCTTCGTTCGGGCGCTATGGGTCATCGGTGGCTACCAAGCTTCGGATCGCCTATATAGTCCAATATAGACCAACTACGAATGTTTCACACCGCCCTCACCTATTCGGCCGCAGTTGCGCCCCGCCCTGGCCCATGATGCGGTCGGGGTTGAAGAAGGCGTCGTTGGTGAGGACGTAGCTACCGTCGTCGAGGCGCCAAGCCTGGTCGTAGGCGGTGGAGAAGGCGACGTCGCCGTCGGGGCTGGCGTAGGTTTCCACGCCCCAGACCGCCTCCACCGACTCCGCCTGGCCGCGGTCGGTCAGGCCGGAGCGGCTGCGGTAGCCTTGGTGGATGATGTCGCCGATCGAGGAATTGTTCTCCACGATCCTGGCGTTGGCGGCGGCGAAGGACTGGTTCTGGCTGCGGCGCTGTCGCGCCCACCAGGTTGCGACCGCCTGGTTCCACTGCGGGTTGGCGCGGAAATTGTTCATGATGACCGGGAAGGCCGGGTGGCCGCGGTCGAGCTCGCCCTCGGGCGTCGCGACGGCGATAATGCGTTCGACCGCGCCGCCCGCCAGCTGGAACATGCCGCCGAGGCCATCCGGCTGCTGCATCTGGTAGTGCGTCGTCACGACGATGAAGGCGACGTCCGACCGGCGGCCGTTCTCCTCCGCCTTCGCGATGGCGAGTATCGCGTCCGCCCCGCCCTGCCCGGCGGCGAGGCCCGCCTGCATCTGCTGCGCGGCCTGACGGGCGATTTGCTGCAGCATCGGCGGGCGCTGCACGTCGACGATCCGGTAGCGGCTGCCCTGCGCCGCGCCCTGAGCGAGGTAGAAGCGCAGCACCGCCTCCGCGTCCGGCAGGTTCTGGCGCACGCAGCCGACATTGACGCCGGAATTGCTGACGCCCCAGGTGATCGTGGGCAGAAAGCCGATGCCATAGCGCTCGTCTGGCGACTTGACGCCCCAGGCAAGCTGCGGGCCCTGCTTGCAGGCGTTCGGCGGGCTCCAGGTCACGCCGCCCTCCTCGACCCAGTCGACGGGCGCCACGGTCGAGAAGACCGGCATCGGCCCGAACGGCCCGCCCCGGTCGACGACCTGGATCGGCTTCACGTGCAGCCGGCCGCCGGCCGCCAGCGGCGCCGCGTTCGCCTGAACGCTGGGCCGGGCGGCGGTTGCCGTCGACGCCGGACGCTGCGGCTCTGCGGCGCCCGTGCGGCCGGTCGCGACGCGGAAATTATCGAACCGGTAGCGCCCGATATGCCCGGCCGCGATGCCGACCGCGCCGCGCCCGAAGGCGTCGCCGCCGATCGACGACTTCTCGACGCCGTTCACCAGCAGCGCGATTTCGTCGCCGCGCTCCCGGATGGTCAGCGTCGTCTTCTCGGCGCGGAGGTCCGACAGGCTGAGCTTCATGCGCTGCTCGAAACTGCCCTGGTCGAAGTGATAGAGGTTGACGCTCCGGTCGCCGCCGACGGCGAACAGAAAGTACGACTTCGGATTCTCCCGGAAGCCGTAGAGCAGGCCCGCCAACGAATCGTTCTCCGACGCCAGCATGGCGACGTCGACGCTGATCTCGCGCTGGCCCTCCTCGCCGGGGCGCGGGTTCACGAAGAAATAGGTGATCTGATAGGGGCTCTGTCGGTTGGTCATTTCGACCGCACCGCCATCAAGCCGGACGTCCCAGACCTCGTCCGACCGGGGCTCGACGATGCCGGCGAGCGGCCCCATGTCGGCCCGCGCCGCCAATGGTCCGCCGAGCGCCAGAATGCACGCGCCCGCAGCCAGAATACGCTTGATCATCGTGGGATCGCCTCCGCTTCCTCCGTGTCTCCGCCCCGAACTTGGGGCCAGAGCGCGCCGGAAAACAGAGACGATCCTCACACTTGGCAGGAACTCAGGCGGCGACCCCGTAGGTTTCGCCGAGCGCCGGGTCCTTCGCCGCGACCTGGCGCGCCAGGTCGACGATGACCTTGGCCTGCTTCCAGGTCGCGTCGTCCTGCATCTTGCCGTCGATCATGACGGCGCCGGCGCCGTCCGGCATGGCCTCGAGGATGCGGAGCGCCATCTTCACCTCGTCCGGCTCCGGGCTGAACACGCGCTTCGCGATCTCGATCTGGGTCGGGTGCAGGGACCAGGCGCCGGCGCAGCCCATCAGGAAGGCGTTCCGGAACTGCACCTCGCAGGCGTCGGGATCGGAGAAGTCGCCGAAGGGACCGTAGAACGCCTTCAGGCCATGCGCGAGGCAGGCGTCGACCATCTTGGCGATGGTGTAGTCCCAGAGGTCCTGCTGGAAGAACGGCCGGCGGGACGCCGCCTCTTCCGGGTCCGACAGCACGCCATAGCCCGGATGGCCGCCGCCGACGCGCGTCGTCTTCATGCCGCGCGAGGCGGCGAGATCGGCCGGGCCGAGGCTCATGCCGTGCATGCGCGGGCTCGCCGAGGCGATCGCCTCGATATTGTTGACGCCCTCCGCCGTCTCCAGGATGGCGTGGATCAGGATCGGCCGGCCGACGCCGTGCTTGGCCTCGAGCTGCGCCAGAAGCTGGTCGAGATGGTGGATGTCCCACGGCCCCTCGACCTTCGGCAGCATGATCACGTCCACCTTGTTCCCGGCGGCAGCGACGATCTCCGTCACGTCGTCGAGCATCCAGGGGCTGTTCAGGCAGTTGATGCGCGTCCAGAGGCCGGTCTGGCCGAAGTCGTGCGCCTTCGCGACCTCGATGAATCCCCGGCGCGCCGCCTCCTTCGCGTCGGTCGGGATCGCGTCCTCCAGATTGCCGAGCAGGACGTCGACCTCCTGGATCATGCCCGGCACGCGGTCGCGCATCTTCTCGACGTGCGGCGGGAAGAAGTGGATCATGCGCTCGATCGCGACGGGAAGCTGCTGATAGGGAGCCGGCGCGCCGATGGCGAGCGGCTTCAGGAAGGCGCGGGGAGACTTCTGCATTTCGGATGTCCTTCGGGAGGTCAGGCGACGCGGCGCGGCAGGAGCGCCCAATAGTCGAGGTCGAGCAGCACGTTCGGCGGGTAGCGCCCCGCCTCGTCCCGGTGCGGGTAGTCCTTGGCCGGCCCGTCCTTGACCGCGACGAGCCGCAAGCGGAGCGCGCCGACGCCGGGCGTCGCCGTTTCGGTCTGGGCCAGCACCTCGCTCCAGGCGTACACGGTGTCGCCGTGGAAGGCCGGATTG
>DAINCG010000369.1:0-4866 GCA_036732525.1 Pseudomonadota bacterium
CGACCATGGGCGACGCGCGCGAACGCCATGGCCGTCGTCGCAGTTCGGCGACCAGGCCGGGGTCGAGCGGCAGCAGCGCGACCTGCTTCAGGCCGGCGTCCGCGCCGGCGCCCATGAAGATCAGCGTCACCCTGTCGGCGCCGCCCACGCGCCGGCTTTCATCGATCGCGACCAGGATCTCGGCGGCGAGCCGGCCGACGCCATCCACCGACGCCGGCGGCATGAAGCCTTGCGCCGGGGTCAGCCCGCGCTCGGTCAACGCCGCCGTCATGCGCGCGCCGACCGCGAACGCCGTCCACGGCGCTTCGGACAACGCCTTGGCGACCGCGTCCGCCACCCGATTGTTGTAGTCGCCGCAAAGGCCGTGATCCGACCCGAAGGCGAGCACAGTCCCCGCGCCATCGGCCGGCGCCGCGATCGGGGCGGCCGTTTGCCCACCGGTCGCGAACCATATCTGCATGCCGTCCAGCACGGTCTCCAGATAGCGGTCCGCGGCGACCGCCGCGCTTTCGTAGGGCGCGGCGTTGACAGCGGACAGCGTCTTCATGGTTCGGACGAGGCCACGGATGCTCGTCAGGGTCGCCATGCGACGGGACAGCGTCTCAAGCGCCTGGGTCATCGCCGCCTCCGGATGCCCGGGACAGCGCGCCCCGCGCCAGGTCCAGAAGCGCCGCGCGGTCGTCGACGACGCTTGCAGGGGCGGCGCAGCCCGCCGACCGGATCGCCGCAAGCAGGCCGCCGACCTCGGCCTCTGGCGCATCGTCGAGCAGGCCCTCCATTGCGGCGACCAATGCGACAAGCTGCTCCCGTTCGGAGATCGGCGCCCGTTCGTGCTGCCGCAGGGTCTCTGCGATGGCGGCGCCGCGCTTCAGGCGAAGGCGCGTGTCCTCGTCGAGCCGCGTGCCGAAGCGGGCAAAGCTCTCGAGCTCCTCGTACTGCGATAGCGCGACGCGCAGCGGGCTGGCCACGGCGCGATAGGCGGCGCTCTGCGCCTTGCCGCCGACGCGCGATACGGACCGGCCGAGATCGACCGCGGGGAACCGACCCTTCTGCGCCAAGCCCGGCGAGAGATAAACCTGCCCGTCGGTGATCGATATCAGGTTGGTCGGAATATAGGCGGAGAGGTTCTCCGCCTGCGTCTCCGTGACGGCGAGCGCGGTCAGGGAGCCGCCGCCGAGCGCCTCCGACAACTGGCAGGCGCGCTCCAGGAGCCGCGCATGCAGATAGAAGATATCGCCCGGATAGGCTTCGCGGCCGGGCGGACGGCGCAGCAGCAGCGAAAGCTCGCGATAGGCGTTGGCGTGCTTGGTGAGGTCGTCGTAGACGATCAGCACGTCCCGGCCGGCGGCGACGAACCATTCCGCCATCGTCGTCGCCGCATAGGGCGCGATATAGGCGAGGCCAGGTCCTGCGTCGCCCGAAGCCGCGACGACGATCGACCGGTCGGCGACGCCGCCCGCGTCCAGGGCCGCGATCACCCGCGCCACGGCGTCGCCGCGCTGACCGATGGCGCAGTAGACGCAGACGACGTCGGAGCTCGCCTGGTTCAGCATCGCGTCGACGGCGATCGAGGTCTTGCCGGTCTGCCGATCGCCGATGATCAGTTCGCGCTGCCCCCGGCCGATCGGAACGGCCGCGTCGATCGCGGTCAGGCCCGTGGCCATCGGCCGGTCGATCGGGCCGCGGTCCATGATCTTGGGCGCTTGCGCCTCGATCGGCATGCGCTTCGTCGCAACGATCGGCGGCTTGCCGTCGAGCGGCTGGCCGAGTGGATCGACGACTCGGCCGAGCAGGTCTTCGCCGACGGGCGCGCTCACAACCTCCCGGGTCCGTTCGACCTGGTCGCCGACGGCGACCGCATCGGCCGCGCAGAGCAGGATCACGCCCGCATGGTTTTCGTCCAAGTCGGCGACTAGGCCGGCGCCGGCCGACGGGAACCGCACCATTTCGTCGGCCAACGCCTGGCGCAGTCCGGCGGCGAACGCCACGCCGACGCCGACGCCGACGACGCGGCCGACCTCCTCGACATGGGGAGCCGGCGCCGGCGCGGACGCGATCGCCTTCGCATGCGCCAAGGCTTCGTCGACCGCGCGCCGCACCTCCCCTTCGTCCGGGCCAGGGTCTTCGGGCGCGCCGTTCATGGCGTCACGTCGCTCGACGGCCGCCGGTCAAGCCGCTCCGCCAGCATGCCGGAGAGTTCTTTCAGGTAAGACTCAAGCGTCCATTCGATGCGCGCCGCGCCGAACTGCAGGACGACGCCGGGGGCCTGATCGGCGTTCGTATCGAAGCTGATGGGCGCGTCAGCGACGTGTTCGCGGAACGCGGCTTCGAGGCGCGTCTGCACGGACGCCGGCAACGTGCCGCGGGTCGTAATCGCGGCCTGTCCCGCCCGGCCGCCGGCGGCGCGCAGCGCGTCGGCCGCTTCCGCGATCCTGTCCACGAAGCGACCGGCGATCCGCGCCTCCAGATCGTCGTCGGCGAGATCGCGGAGCGCCTTGCCGGCGAGCGCCAGCAGCGCCTCTGCGCCATCCGCGCCCAGGGCGTCCGCATAGCGCGCCCGCTCCGCCGCGGCCTGCCTCCAAGCCGCGAGCTCTGCCGCCTCCGCCTGCTCCGCCGCCGCGCGCCGCTCTTCGGCAAGAGCCTCCGCCTCCTGACGCGCCGATTCGAGCAGCGCCGCCTTCTCCGACGCGACGGCGTCGAGCGCAGCCCGATGGCGGGCGGCGTCGGCGTCGGCTTCCGCCTTCGCCGCGTCGGCCGCCGCGATCCGTTCGGCGATGTCGCGCTCGCGCGCCTCAATACCGTCCAGGATCGGCCGGTATAGGAAGCGCTTCAGCAGCCAGACCAGAACGGCGAAGTTCAGCAGCTGCGCCGCGACGGTGATCCAGTCGATCGACATGCCCTTTGCGCCCGTACGGCTCTAACCGCCGGCGGCCCCGGTCCAGAACGGGTTCGCGAAGATCAGAATCATCGCGACCACGAAACAATAGATCGCGGTCGATTCAATCATCGCCAGGCTAACGAACAAGGTCCGCGACAGCGTTCCCGCGACGTCCGGCTGCTGCGCGATCGCCGCCAGCGCCTGCGCCGCGGCCCGGGCCTCGCCGAGCGCCGGGCCAAGCGCGCCGAAGCTGACGGTGAGCCCGGCGGTAAAAATGGAGACGGCGGCGATCAATCCGTTGTCCGTCATGACTTGGGGTCCTCAGCTTGCGTGGGAATGTTCGACAATCCCATCGCCGCGGCGATGTAGACGGTCGCGAGAACGGCGAAGATGTAGGCCTGGATCAAGCCGGTCAGCAGGCCGAGCACATCCATGATCACCGGGAAGAAGAACGGCGCGACGCCAAGCAGGATCGCGGCGATGACCGCCCCGCTCATGATGTTGCCGTAAAGCCGGATCGCCAGCGCCAGGGCGCGGGAGGCTTCGCCGATGACGTTGAACGGCAGCATCAGCGGCGTCGGCTGCAGATAGCTCTTCAGATAAGCGCCGACGCCCCGCCGCGCGACGCCGTAGGCCGGGGCCGCGACCAGGACCGCGAGCGCCAGCGCCGTCGTCGTCGACAGGGACGCGGTCGGCGGATCGAAGCCCGGCACGACCAGCAGCAGATTCGAGACGGCGATGAAAAGGAAGAGCGTGCCGACGAACGGGATCAGCCGGGCCGCGCCGTTGGGCGCAATTTCCCGGATCTGCCCCTCAATGCCCTTGACGACGATCTCCAGGACCATGCGCCACCGCGTCGGCGGCCGATCGAGGCGAAGGCGCGCGGTGACGGCGATCGACGCCGCGACAAGCACCGCCATCACGATCCAGCTGTTCACGATCGTGGCGTTCACGCCGAACCCGAAGACGTCGAAGACGATGCGCTGGTCGGGCGAGAGTTCCATTCAGCCCGCCCTCCCATCGACCCGCGCCCAGAACAGAGCGCCGGTCCGCGCCGCCAACAGCCCGAGGACGAAGCCGGCGAGCGTCCAGCCGCCTTCGGTCGCCGCGAGCCACAGCGCGCCGAGCAGCAGCGTGAAGCGGAAGAGCGCGCTCAGAAGCAGCCAGGCCGCCGGCCGCGCGGACGCCAGCGCGAACGTCAGACCGAGGCGGAGGCCCCCGAAAAACAGCGCGCCGGACAGCAGGCCAAAGCCCAAACCCGCCGCAAGCGCGCCCCAGTCCGCAGCGACCGCAATCATCGGCCCCACCCTTCGCACCGTGTCGAGCGCTTCCGTGTGCGCCGCCCCATTCCCCTACTCCTTCCGTTCCCGTTCGACCCAGCGCCAGGCGACGGCCGCGCCGACGACGGCGCCGGCCAGCAACAGAGCGAGCGTCCAGGAAAACGCCTGCGGCCAGGTCCGATCGAGCCAATGGCCGAAGAGCGCGCCGCCGAGCGTCGGGATCACGACGGTCCAGCCGACCAGTCCGAAGACGCCAAGTCCGGCCAGCGGACTTCGTATCGGCGAACGACGGCTCCTGCGCATGCGGTCTGCATGCCGCTCGATCTCGGACGCCGCGCCGTCATCGTGGCCGTCCTGCCGGCCGTCGCCGCCTGCCGCTCCATCCGGTCCCGAATATGCGCGAACCCGCTCTCGCATCAGCGCCGTCCCAGGTCGGCGAAGCGCCGGGCGATGTCGGCTTCGAGCCGCGAGACGGCCGCGCGCGCCATGCGCTCCTGCTCGTCGACCTCAACGAACTGGCGTCGGACCGTCGCGCGGAGCGCGTCGAGATCGTCGCCCTCGACCGCGCGCCGCACCGCCGCTTCGACGTGGCCGCCGCGCTTGACGATCACGCCTTCGTCGACGCCGAATATCCGCTCCGCCCCTCCGGGCTCGGACAGCGCGAGGACGCAGGGCGCCAGCGCGGTCGTGAAATCCACATGGTTCGGC
>DAINCG010000370.1:0-4851 GCA_036732525.1 Pseudomonadota bacterium
CGGCACGACATCCCGGTCGCGCAAATCCTGCTGACGCTGAGCGATACGGAGGAGCGGCGGCGCTATCTGAACGCCCGCGGCACGATCGCGACGCTGTTTCGCCTGGGCGTCGTGCCCGTGATCAACGAGAACGACACGGTCGCGACGGAAGAAATTCGTTTCGGCGACAATGACCGCCTGGGCGCCCGCGTCGCCGCGATGGCGAGCGCCGACGTGCTGATCCTGCTGTCGGACGTCGACGGGCTCTATGAAGCCGATCCGCGCCTGAACCCCGGCGCGGCGAAGCTCGGCGTCGTCCGGGCGATTACGCCCGAAATCGAGGCGATGGCCGGGACGGCGGCGACGGCGATGGGCTCCGGCGGCATGCCGACCAAGCTTGCGGCCGCCCGGATCGCGCTCGACGGCGGCTGCGCCATGGCGATCGCCGACGGACGCGCCGACCGGCCGATTCAGGCGCTCCGTGACCGGAACGACGCGACCTGGTTCGTCGCCGGCGAAACGCCGCTGCAGGCCCGCAAGCGCTGGATCGCCGGCGGCCTGAAGACAGAGGGCCGCGTCGAAATAGACGCCGGGGCCGTCGAGGCGCTCCGCCGCGGCAAGAGCCTGCTGCCCGCCGGCGCCGTTTCGATCCGCGGCAAGTTCGAGCGCGGCGCGCCGGTCGCCATCGTCGGGCCGGATGGGCGCGAGGTGGCGCGCGGCCTGATCGCCTATGGCGCGGAGGACGCCCGCAAGATCCTCGGGCTCCGCACCAGCGCGATCGCCGACGCTTTGGGCTATGCTGGCCGGACGGCGTTGATCCACCGGGACGACCTCAGCCTGACGGGGCGCGCGGAAGCCGCGCCCGAAGCAGAAGATCGAAGGGAGGCCGCGAAATGAGTCCAGACACGCTCTCCGCCGCGATGACGACCGAGCAGCCGCTTTCCGCGGCCGACGCCGACGCCATGCTGGCGGAGATCGGCGCCCGCGCGCGGGCCGCTGCGCCGCTGCTGGCCCGCGCCACGCCGGCGTTGAAGACGGCGGCGCTGCATGCCGCCGCCGCGGCGCTTCGGTCCGGCGCGCCGACGATCCTGGCCGCGAACGCCGAGGACATGGCGGCGGCGGAGGCCAAAGGTCTGACGTCCGCGATGCTCGACCGGCTGAAGCTGGACGAGAAGCGCTTGGACGGCGTCGCCGCCGGCCTTGAAGCGGTCGCCGACCTACCCGACCCGGTGGGGCGTGTGCTGGCGGACTGGACCAGGCCGAACGGCCTGACGATCCAGCGCGTGTCGACGCCGCTCGGCGTCGTCGGCGTCGTCTACGAATCCCGGCCGAACGTCACGGCGGACGCCGGCGGCCTCGCGCTCAAGGCCGGCAATTGCGTCATCCTGCGCGGCGGCTCGGAAAGCGCCCATTCCTCCGCCGCGATCGTCGACGCGCTCCGCCAGGGCGTTGCGGCGGCGGGCCTGCCGGCGGACGCGATCCAGCGCGCGCCGACCCAGGACCGCGCCTTCGTCGGCGCCATGCTGCGCGGCCGCGGCAGCATCGACGTCATGGTGCCGCGCGGCGGCAAGAGCCTGGTCGGCCGCGTGCTGGAAGAGGCGCGCATGCCGGTCATCGGCCATCTCGAAGGCCTCTGCCACGTCTATGTCGACAAGGCGGCTGACCTGGCGAAGGCGCGCGCCATCGTCGTCAACGCCAAGATGCGGCGGACGGGCGTGTGCGGCGCCGCCGAAACCCTGCTGGTCGACCGCGCGATCGCGGCGACCGCGCTCCGCCCGTTGGTCGGCGACCTGCTCGCCGCGGGATGCGCCGTTCGCGGCGACGCCAACGTGCAGGCCGTCGATCCGGCGGTGACGCCGGCGTCGGAAGCGGACTGGATCACGGAATATCTGGACGCGATCATCGCCGTCCGCGTCGTCGACGGCGTTGACGGCGCGATGAAGCATATCGCCGCCTACGGCTCCGGCCACACGGACGCGATCGTCACGGAGGATCGAAACGCGGCCGCGCGATTCGCGGCCGAAGTCGACAGCGCCATCGTCGTCGTCAACGCCTCGACCCAGTACGCCGACGGCGGCGAATTCGGCTTCGGCGCGGAGATCGGGATCTCGACCGACAAGTTTCACGCGCGCGGGCCCGTAGGCGCCCAGCAGCTGACGAGCTTCAAGTATGTCGTTACCGGCGACGGTCAGACCCGGCCGTGAGGCGGGGCGGGTCGGGCTGCTCGGCGGCTCGTTCAACCCCGCCCACGCCGGACACCTGCACCTCAGCCTGGTCGCGCTGAAGCGGCTCGATCTGGACGCGGTCTGGTGGCTGGTTTCGCCGCAGAATCCGCTGAAGCCGACCGCCGGCATGGCGCCGCTAGCCGAACGGCTGGCGGGCGCTCGCGCGGCCGCGCGCCATCCGCGCATCATGGCGACGGACATGGAGGCCCGGCTTGGCAGCCGCTTCACCGCCGACACGCTGCGACGCCTGAAGCGCCGATTCCCCGGGATCGACTTCGTCTGGCTGATGGGGGCCGACAACATGCTGCAGATCCCGCGCTGGCGGCGGTGGGCGGCGATCTTCGAAACCGTGCCGGTTGCCGTGATCGCGCGGCCGGCATATTGTTGGAATGCTATGCACGGCAAAGCAGCCCTGCGCTATGCGCGTTCGCGCGTCGGCGAAAGAGCGGCGTCCGGTCTCGCCCGGCGCCAACCGCCCGCATGGCATTATCTGGCGACGCGTCTGCATCCGGCGTCCGCGACCGAAATTCGCGCGGGCCGGCAGACCCCCTTTGGAGGACCCAAAGCATCCTGAGCGAACGTGCGACCGCGGACCTGCCCGAGATGGCGGCGCCGCAGACGACTTCCCTCGAACCGCCGAACCGGCGGTTGCTGGATCTGATCCTGGGACAGCTGGACGACGACAAGGCCGAGGATGTTGTCACCGTCGACATGGCGGGCAAGTCCGCCATGTGCGACTTCATGGTGATCGCCTCCGGCCGCTCCCAGCGCCAGGTCGCCGCGATGGCGGAACACCTTGTCGAGATGCTGAAGCCGAAGCTGGCGGAAACGCCGCCGGTGGAAGGGCTGCCGCAGGGCGACTGGGTGCTCGTCGACGCCGGCGACGTGATCGTTCACCTGTTCCGTCCCGAAGTCCGGGCGTTCTATCGCCTGGAGCGGATGTGGGGCATGGACACGCCCATGAGCGAAGCGGCGATGGCCGCCGCCGCGCCCTCGCTTGGCGAGGATGCGTAGTCGCGGCTGACGATCGTCGCCGTCGGCCGCATGGCGGGCCAGCCGGAAGCCCGGCTGGTCGAACGCTATCTTGGCCGGATGCGGCCCGCGCCCGAATTGATCGAGATCGACGGCCGCAAGAGCCGCGACGCCGACGATGAATGGCGACGGATCGAAGCGCGGCTGCCAGACGGCGCCGCGCGCGTGGTTCTCGACGAACGCGGCCGCGATCTGACGAGCCCGGACGTGGCGGCCCGCCTGGGCCGCTGGCGGGACGACGGCCGGCCAATCGCTTGCGTCATCGGCGGCGCCTACGGCCTGCCCGACGCGGCGCGGGAGTCGGCCGACCTGTTGCTGGCCTTCGGCTCAGCGACCTGGCCGCATCTCCTGGTCCGCGCCATGCTGGCCGAGCAGCTCTACCGGGCGCAGGAGATCCTCGCGGGCCGGCCCTATCACCACGGCTGAGGTCCGGTCAGGGCGTTCGGTCAGGGCCGCACCACCATGACCGAAGCGGCGGTGTTCCGCATGACGTGGTCGGCGTTCGGGCCGATCAGGATGTCCTCGAGCTCCGGGCGGTGCGAGGCCATGACGATCAGGTCCGCGCCGATCTCTTTCGCCGTATCGACGATCGAGCGGTAGACCCGGCCGATCTTGACGTGCTGACGGACCTGGCGGTCCGGCAGGATGCGGCCGACGAGCGCCGCGAGTTCCTCGGCGGAGGTCTGCGCCGCCTTCTTCTCGAAGTCGGACGGAAAATGCTGCGCGACCATGGCGCCGCGCACCCGGGGGGCGACGGTCACGACGTGAAGCGACGCGCCGAAGGCGTCGGCGAGGCTCGCCGCCGTCGGCGCGGCCTTGTTCCACGAGCTGTCGTGCTGCAGGTCGATGGCCAGCAGGATGGTCTTGTACATGGGATCCGCCTCTCTACGCACTTGCCGGCGCGCGGCGGCGCTGGGCGAAGACGACCAGCGCCAGGACGAGCAGCGCCGGAATGAACATCAGGTACTTGGTCGGCGCATCGGCCGGCGTGCGCACCGCCATGATCTGCTGATCCCAGTCGAGGCCCAGGTCTTTCGCCGGGCTGCCGAAGGCGACGTCGTCGATCATCGTCTTGTCGCCGTTCTGGACGACGGTGATGCCCGTCGCTTCAAGCCGGGCCGCGCCGTCGGCCCCCTCCGGCGTCGCCAGCAGGACGGTCCACTCGCGCGAATTGCCGACAGCGTCCTGCCCCGCGATGCGAAGCCTGACTTCGTCGCCCGGCGACGCGGCGCCGAGCGCCTCGGCGAACTGGGCCGGCGGAACGTCGTTGTAGGGCGGGTAGACCATGTCCATCCAGAAGCCCGGCCGGAAGAACGTGAACGCGATCAGCAGCAGCAGCACGCTCTCCCAGATCTTGTTGCGCGCCAGGAACCAGCCCTGCGTCGCCGCCGCGAACAGCAGCATGGCGACGGTCGCGACGATAAAGATGAAGACGCCTTCCGCGATCGAGACGTCGATCAGCAGCAGATCCGTGTTGAAGATGAACAGGAACGGCAAGGCCGCGGTTCTGAGCGAATAGAAGAACGCGACAAAACCGGTCTTGATCGGGTCGCCGCCGGAGACCGCGGCCGCGGCGAACGAGGCGAGCCCGACGGGCGGCGTCACGTCCGCCATG
>DAINCG010000371.1:0-212 GCA_036732525.1 Pseudomonadota bacterium
GCCGGCCGATCGGTCAGCGTCAGACAAAGCGGATTGAGGCCAAGGCGGATGCGCCTGACGGCGGCTGCATCGAAGCCCGGCGTCGCCGTGATCGCGAGGCAGCCGTCGATCGCGGGATGAATAACGATGCCCGATGGATAGGGCTTCGCAACGTTCTCCAGCATCTCCCAACGCTGGCCGAGGCCTGCGAGCGCATTGCCCGGCGCCGCCTC
>DAINCG010000371.1:255-3888 GCA_036732525.1 Pseudomonadota bacterium
CCCGCCTCGGCCAATAGCGCCGCCATGTAGCCCGCCCGGGAACCCAGGCCGGGCGACAGGCTGGTCATCATTGTACCGTGGCTCTGCCGAAAGCCCTGTGATTGGCCGGCCGCGATGCCGAGCGCCCGGCCCGTCGCCTTCGCGTCGAGGCCGATCAGCCGCGCCACTCCGGCCGCCGCGCCGATCGGCCCGGCGACGCTGGTCATGTACCAGCCGACCTCCGGCTTGGCCGGCGGCAGGAAGAGGGCGGCCGCGACCCGGCAGGCGACCTCGAGGCCGAGCGCCAGCGCCGTCCGGAACGACTGTCCGTCGACCGGTCGACGTTCTGCTTCAGCCAGGAGCGGCGCCGCGATCGGGCCGGTCGGGTGCAGCACCGTCGCAAGGTGCGTGTCGTCATAGGCCTGCGCCGCCGAGCTCTGGCAATTGATCAGTGCGGCCTCGAGCGGCGGCAGGCGGCGCGTCGAACCGATCAGGCTGCCCTGACCCTCGCCTGCGACCGGCGAGATTGCAGCGAGCGTCCGCCGCGTCGCGTCATGGTCGACGCCGCCGAGGGCGCAGCCGACAAAGTTAACGAAATGGCTCGTCGCATGGTCGGCGACGGCGTCGGGCAGGGCATCGCCGTCATACTCGACGACGAAGCGGGCGAGGTCCGCGGTGACGGCGCTCATGGGCTCGCCGGCCACCGGCTCAGGGATGCGGCCCCCAGGGCGCGGCGTGCAGCAGCTTGACCTCCTGGGTCATGACGAGCGGACGGAAGCGGGCGGCGAAGTCCTCGACGAAGGCCTTGTTGGCGAAGACGGCGGCCCAATGGGCGCGCCGCTCGGCGTCGTCCTCGAACTTCCAGAGATGGACGATCTGATTGATCGTGCCTGTGTCGCCCTGGAAATATCCCACCAAGTGCTTGTCATGCCCGCCGCTTTCGATCGCCGGCCAGCCGTACTTCGTATAGAGATCGACCGCTTCGGCCATCTTGCCGACGTAGAGCGTGTAGGTCCTGAGTTCATAGAGCGCCATTGCCGCGTTTCCCGATTATTTGTCTTCTCTGGCGCGAAGCATATCCCTGCTATCCGCGGCCGCGATAGGGGGGCACCCCCGGCTCGGGGAGCCAGAGCCCCTGGGGCGGCGCGCCGCTCTGCCAGAAGACGTCGATCGGAATCCCGCCGCGAGGGTACCAGTAGCCGGCGATTCGAACGTAGCGAGGCGCGGCGACTTCCAGGACGCGCTTCGCGATGTCGATGGTGCAGCCTTCGTGAAAGGCGCCGTGATTGCGGAAGCTCGTGAGATATAGCTTCCAGGACTTCGATTCGATCAGCCACCGGTCCGGCACGTAGTCGAGCACCAGGTGCGCGAAGTCGGGCTGGCCGGTGACCGGGCAAAGCGACGTGAACTCCGGGCAGACGAAGCGCGCCACGTAATCGACGTCCGGATGCGGGTTCGGCACGCGTTCCAGACGCGCTTCCTCCGGCGAGCCTGGGATCGTCGCCGGTTGGCCAAGCAGGGTGGAGCCGTGCGGGTCGTCGCTCACGCCGTCAGCCCACCTGACGGTCGCGGCCTTCCCAGAAGGGCGCGCGGAGTTCGAACTTCTGGATCTTGCCGGCGCCGGACTTTGGCAACGGCTCGCGGCGGATATCGACCGTGCGCGGGCACTTGTAGTGGGCGATCAGGTCGCGGCAGTGCGCCACGACCGCGGCGGGGTCCGGGTTCTGCCCGGCGCGCGGCACGACGATGGCGTGCACCGTCTCGCCCCAGCGGTCGTCGGGGATGCCGATGACCGCGCATTCGGCGAGGCCCGGGAACTGCATGATCGCGTTCTCAACTTCCGCCGAATAGACGTTCTCGCCGCCAGTGATGATCATGTCCTTCACCCGGTCGACGATATAGACGAAGCCGTCCTCGTCCATGTAGCCGCCGTCGCCGGTGTGGACCCAGCCGTCCTTGAGCGTCGCCGCCGTCTGCTCCGGCTTGTTCCAGTAACCCAGCATGGCGTTCGGGCCGCGCACGCGGACTTCGCCCGTGACGTTGCGGGCGACTTCGTTGCCTTCCGCATCGACGACCTCGATCTCGACGCAGGCGGCGGGTCGGCCGACGGACCGGATCTTCGCCGCGTTCGGCCCTTCGGTCACATGGTATTCGGAGCCGAGCAGGGTCGCGAGCGGCGCCAGTTCCGTCTGGCCGTAGGCGTGGATGAAGCGGGTCGCCGGCATCTTCTGCATCGCCTCCTTCAGGATGGCGAGCGTCATCGGCGAAGCGCCGTAGATCAGCCGCGTCAGGCCGGAGACGTCGGCGTCGTCGAGCGTCGGCTCCTGCAGCAGCATGCCCACCATCGTCGGCACGAGCAGGGAGAGCGTGCCCTGCATCTCCGTCACGGCATTGAGGAAGGCCTTCGGCTCGAAGCCCGGAATGATCGCGTGGCTGCCGCCGAACGTTGTCGTCGAGAAGACCATGGCGCTGCCGGCGATATGGAAGAGCGGCGCCGCCTGGATCGTCCGGTCGGCGGCGGTGATGTCCATGCCGGCGCCAAAGCAGACGGAACTCGTCCAGAGCGCGCGGTGCGGCAGCATCACGCCCTTCGGGAACCCGGTCGTGCCGCCGGTGTAGAAGATGCCCGCGAGATCCTCGCCGCTTCGGAAGGCGTCGTCCGCGCGCGCCGCGTCTTCGAGCAGGCCTTCATAGGACAGCATGCCCGCCGGCGTCGGACCGTCGCCCGCGAAGATGACGCGCTCGACGGATGCGCAGGCCTCCGCGATCTCCGCGCCCATTTCGGCGAAAGCGTCGTCGACGATCAGGAAGCGGGCGCCGGCGTCGTCGATCGAATAGATGTGCTCCTTCAGCGACCAGCGGATGTTCATCGGCACGACGTTCGCGCCGGCCCAGAAGACGCCGTAGTAGTATTCGCAGTACCGATGCGAGTTGACGGCGAGCATCGCCACGCGGTCTTCCATCTCGAGGCCGAGCGCCTGCAGCGTCCCCGCCAGCCGGGCGACGCGATTCTCGAATTCGGCCCACGTCCAAGACCCCTTGGCGGAGACGATTGCGGCTTCGTTCGGCGTGGCCTTCGCGGCCCGGCGCAGCCCCTGGGTCATGTACATGGCGACGTTCCGGTCCCTGATCTTCTGATTGCCGCGACCATACAGGCGGCCGCCCGTCCCCTCCAGGCGATTTCGGCGCTTTCGGCCCGTAGCCAGCCGCCGCGTTTCCCTTTTATCATCGCGGAAATTCCAAGGCCGCGCGTTCCGGCGTCGGGCCATTCCAGGAGAAAACGCGAAGATGCCGCAATCCGTCGCCCGTCTGCTTGTCGAGAGCCTGGAGGCGCATGACGTCGATCAGGTCTATTGCGTGCCGGGGGAGAGCTATATCGGCCTCACCAGCACCATGGTCGAAAAGAACTCGATGCGCGTCGTCGTCTGCCGGCATGAGGCGGGCGCGGGCTTCATGGCGGCCGCCGACGGGCGTCTGCGCAATCGCGCCGGCGTGTGCATGGTCTCGCGTGGCCCCGGCCTCTCCAATGGCATCGTCGCGCTGCACACCGCCTATCACGACGCCACGCCGCTGGTGATGCTGATCGGTCAGGTCGAGCGGAAGGACTTCGGCCGCCTGGCGCTGCAGGAACAGAACTATTCCGTCCTCCTCTCC
>DAINCG010000371.1:3954-4839 GCA_036732525.1 Pseudomonadota bacterium
CGCGCCTTCCACGTCGCCGAAAGCGGCACGCCCGGCCCCGTCGCCGTCATCCTGCCGGAGGACATCTTCGACGACGAGACCGACGCGCCGGTCGACCAGCCGCGCCCTGCCGTCATCCCGGGTCCGCGGACCGCCGACATGGCGAAGCTGAAAGAGATGCTGGCGAAGTCCGAGCGGCCGCTCGTGCTGGTCGGCGGCGGCCTGATGGCGGACGCGATCCCGGCGGTCTATGAAGATCTCAACACGCTGGCCGAGACCTGGACGCTGCCGATCTCGCCGACGCACCGCCGGCCGATGCTGTTCAGCGCCGACCATCCGAACTACGGCGGCTATATGGGCATCCGCGTGCCGCCGGCGCTGATCAACGAGATGAAGAAGGCGGACCTGATGATCGCGCTCGGGGAGCGCATGACCGACACGGTCAGCCAGTCCTACTCCTTCCCGACCGCGCCGCAGCCGCAGTTGCCGCTCGTACATATCTGGCCGGACGCCAACGAGGTCGGCCGGGTCTTCCGCCCCGACCTCGGCATCGCCGCCAGCCCGCACGAAGTGATCAAGGCGCTCCTGGCCGATGCGCCGCCGGCGAACGCCAAGGCGCGGCAGGGCTGGGTCGACGGCCTGAACAAGATCCACCGCGACCTTCTGGCGAAGGAATGGGATCCGACGACGGACGGCGTCAATTTCGCCGCCATCGTCTGCGAGGTCGACAAGCACCTTGCGCCCGACGCCACCGTGACCTCGGACGCCGGCAACTTCGGCAGCTTCGTCCATCGCTATATCGGCTTCAAGCAGGGCCAGATGTTCCTGGCCTCCGTCGTCGGCGCCATGGGCTCCGGCATGCCGATGGCGGTCGCCGCGGCGATGCGCCGGCCGGGCACGCAGGTC
>DAINCG010000372.1:0-4822 GCA_036732525.1 Pseudomonadota bacterium
AGGCGACGGTCTATACGGTCGCGAAGAGCCTGCTCGACCCGGACGTGCCCGCCAATGCGGGCTATTTCGAGACGATCGATGTCGTCGCCGAACCGGGGTAGGTCGTGCAGCCGGCCGCGCCGGCGCCCGTCGGCTGCCGCTCGATCTCCGCCGGCGTCCTGGGCGACGTCATCGCCGCCGCCATCTCGGGCGCGATGCCGGAAAAGGCGCTGGCGGCGAGCGGGCCGCACCACTTGGCCATCTTCAGCGGGATCGACCCGAAGAGCGGCGAAAGCTTCGTCAACTACGAGACCGTCGCCGGCGGCATGGGCGCGCGGCCCGGTCGCGACGGCATGGACGCCGTCCGCGTCCACGCCTCCGGCGCCGCCAACCTGCCGGTCGAGGCGCTGGAGCACGCCTATCCGCTCCGCGTCGAGCGCTACGAAATTCGCCGGGAATCCGGCGGCCGGGGCGCGCGGCCGGGCGGCGGCGGCGTCATCCGGGATTACCGGGCGCTCGTCGACGGGGTCGTCATGTCGCTTTCAGCCGAGCGCCAGCACTGGCCGGCGGCGGGGCTGGCCGGCGGCGGAGCCGGCGCTGCGGGCGCCTTCGTGCTCAATCCCGGCACGACGGACGAGAGGCCTTTGCGCGCGGCCGAAGCCGACTTAGCCTTGCCGAAAGGCGCCGTCGTCTCGATCCGCACGCCCGGCGGCGGCGCCTACGGACCGCCGGAGGACTGAGGCCATGCTGGACCGCGAAAACGACCCCACTGCCACACTTAAGGAGTTCCGCGCGCTCTTTCCCGGCCTCGAAGGTCAGGCCTATTTCGACGTCGCGGCGCGGGGCCTCGTCTCGACGAACGTCCGCGCGGCGCTCGACGCGTTTCTGGACGGCCGCATGACGACAGGCGGCGACAAGGCCGCGATGTTCGAGACGATCGAAGGCGCCCGCCAACGCTTCGCGGACCTGATCGGCGCGGAAGCGGACGAAATCGGCTACGCCAAGAATATCTCCGACGGCGTCAACGCCGTCGCCGCGGCGATCGACTGGCGGGCAGGCGACAACATCGTGCTCTGCCAGACGCTGGAGCATCCGGCGAACATCCTGCCCTGGCACAATCTGGCGCGCCTCAAGGGCGTGGCGATGAAGACATGCCGGTCGATGCGATGATCGAATTGATCGACGACCGCACCCGGCTGGTCGCCGTCTCCTCGGCAAGCTTCGCGCCGGGCTTCCGCACGCGCCTGCAGCCGCTCGGCGCGGCCTGCAAGAAGGCCGGCGCGCTGCTGCTGGTCGACGGCGCGCAGTCGGTCGGCATCCTGGAGACCGACGTCCGCCGCGACGGCGTCGACGTCCTGCTCGCCTCCACCCAGAAGGGCCTGCTCGGCCTCTACGGCATGGGATTTACCTACATCCGGCGCGCCGTCGCCGATGCGATGCAGCCGGCCTACCTCTCACGGCTCGGCGTCGAACTCGCGTCCGAGCACGAGGCGACATCCAGCGGGTTCGAGGATTTCCGCTACGCGCGCGGCGCGCGCCGCTTCGATGTCGGCAACTACAACTACATCGCCGCCACGGCGGCCGACCGGTCGCTCCAGGATATTTTGGCGGTCGGCCCCGCCGTCATCGAAGCCCAGGCGGTCGGGCGCGCGAACGATCTCCGCGCCGGGCTGAAAGCGCTCGATATCCCGGTGTTCGAGAGCCCGGACGCCTATGAGAACGCCCATATCGTCGCGATCGGCACGGCGCTCGCCGATGAGCACGACCAGGCGAGCGACGCCCGTATCGTCAGCCTGCACGAAAGCTTGAAGGCGGCGCAGGTCGCCCACTCGATCCGGCGCGGCGTGCTGCGCCTGTCTTTCCACGGCTACAACGACGCAAGCGACGTCCAACGCACGCTCGACGCCGCCCGGATGTGGCGCGCCAACGCCTGAACGCCCTTCCCCGCCCGTAGCAGAAGGAGCCAACCTCATGCGCGTCGGCATTCTCTTCACGTCGCATCCGGACCCTGAAACGGAGCCATATCCGCACCAGGCGATCCACGCCCGGACGACGCGGGAAATCCTGGAGGCGGAGGCGCTGGGATTCGACAGCGTGTGGATCGCGGAGCACCACTTCTCGAACCGCTACGGCATCCTGCCGGACCCGTTCAGCTATCTGGCCTACCTCGCCGCCAAGACGTCGCGCATCAAGCTCGGCGCGGCGGTCATGGTCGTGCCGCTGCACCACCCGATGCGCATCGTCGAGAACGCCGCCTTCGTCGACATCCTGAGCGACGGGCGCTTCCAGCTCGGCCTCGGCTCCGGCTACCGGCCTTACGAGTTCGAAGGCCTTGGCGTCTCCTACGACGAACGCCGCGAGATTCAGTATGAGGCGATCCCGCTGATCCTGGACGGCTTCCACAAAAAGCGGGTCAAGGCGGCCGGCAAACACTTCGAATTCGAGATATCGGGCGAATACGAGATCCTGCCGCAGCCGATCCAGCGGCCGCATCCGCCCTTCTACATGGGCGCCGGCACCGAAAGCTCGATGCGGATCGCGGCCGAGAACGGCTTCGGGCTGATGCAGTCCTCTCTGCCGTCGCTGGAGACGATCGCCGAACACGTCGCGTTCTACCGGAAGCACATGCCGTCCGCGCCCGCGCCGTTCAACCAAAATCCGGCGTTCGGCGAGGTCGACGTGGTGCGCATGGTCTACGTAGCGCCGACGGATGCGCAGGCGAAGGCCGAAAGCGAAGCCGGCATCGTTCGCCACATGAAGAGCTTCTTTTCCGGCGGGAACACCGGCGGTTACCTGGGCGACGTCACGGAGAAGAGCGACGAAGGCCAGTTCGCCTACGACCGCCTCGCCGAGACGACGATCCTGCACGGTTCGCCGGAAACAGTGATCCGCCGGATCGAGGCTTTCCGGAAAGCGGGCGCGACTTCGATCATGCTGCACTATCCGCCCTACTATGGCGCGGAACGGACGCTGCAAATGCTGCGCCTGTTCGCGGAAGAGGTGCTGCCGCACATCCAGGGGCCGGAGCCGAACTCGGCGGCGGCGGAATAAACCTGTTCGGCCGGAAGATCCGGTCGGTCAGCCCTGTTGTTCCTGACACTCCAACGCCGCCTCGATGCCGACATAGCTGCCTTCCAGGTCAATCGACATGACTTCGCCCACCTCGTCATAGAGGGTCATGGTCTGACGCTGCGCGAGGTCGAGCAGGAAATCGGGATTGTCGAAGTAGATGTCGACGCCGGGCGTGCCTTCGAGATAGATGCCCTTGCCGACGCCGTCATAAAGCTCGTCGTCGAGCGCGAAACGGACGGAAAACCGAGAGCCGTCGCGCACATTGTGCCAGCCTTCGTTGAAGGCGGTCACATACGCCGAGTCCGCCAAGCGGTCGAAGCCGATCCGGACGAGAGAGCCGTCTTCGTATTCCGCCTGGATGAGACAGCCATTGCCGAGCGTCGGATCGACCATCACATCCCATCCGCCCGCTTCGCCCCATCGCACGAGTTGTTGCGCGCCGGCCGGCGCTCCGAAGCCGCCCGCCAGGAACAAGACAATCGCCGCGAACGCCCGCCCGGCCATATGCGCCTCCCATCAGATGCCGCCGGTCCGATCATACGCCGGCGGCGCATTCGGCGGCCAAGAAATCGGCGCCCTCGGCGTCAGCAATCCGCTTCGGCGGCGCAGCGCGCCAACGCGTCCGCCAACGCGGCCGCGTCATCGGTTTCGGGCGCCCGACCGGCGTCGATGAGTTGCGCGATGGCCTCGTCGATAATCCAGTCCGGCGCGAGTTCGAAGGCGCGCTGAAACGCGGCGGCGGACGCGGCGATGTCCTGCCGAAAGGCATGAACGGCGCCGACGCTGTAGTGCGCCTTCCAACTGCCCGGATCGATGGCGAGGGCTGCATTCAGATCGGCGAGGGCGGCGTCGAGCATGTGCTCCTCGACCAACACGAACGCGCGGTTGAGCCGGGCGCCGACATGTTGCGGATTGATCTTGAGAGCGGCCGCATAGTCGCGGAGCGCGCCATAGCTGTCGCCGGACCGCCGCTTGGCGAGGCCCCGATTGACGATGGCTTCGTCAAACCGCGGCTTGAGCTGAATGGCCGCGTCATAGTCGGCGATCGCCGGGCCGTAGCGTTGCAGCTCCTCCTGGGCGTTGGCGCGGTAGAAGAAGTAATCGGCCCGCTCCTCCGCCGTCAGCCCTGGGCGGGCGAGCATCGCGGAGCAGGCGCCGAGCATTTCGTGGGCGACATCGAGACTGGATGGACGGGCGCAGGCGGCGCGTTCGTCTTCGACCGACGGGTCGCGCGCGACGGCCTCTCCGAACCAGCACAGCCCGGCGATGGTCGCGATCGATGCCAAAGCCGCAGCACGGCGCACGCGGCCCATGCCATCCCCCTTCCACGGCGCGCGCGAATCGAAGGGCGTGCGCCGCAACTCCTCTTTCCTGAGCCAGTCGGGGGCCGATGTCCAGGGGAGAGGGCCGGAAGACCGCGTCAGGCGGCCGCCAGGATCGCCTCTTCGACGTCGCGCAAGCGGTCCTTGCCGAAGTAGATCGCATCGTCGACGAAGAAGGTCGGCGAGCCGAAGGTTCCGCGTTCGACGGACGCCTCGGTCGAGCGGATCAGGTCCGCCTTGACGTCCGGATCCTGGACGCCGGCCAGCAGCGCCTCGGTCGGCAGGCCGGCTTCGGTCCATGCGGCGGCGATCACGTCCGGATCGTCCATCTTCCGACCCTCGACCCACATCTGGCGGAAGACGGCGTCGACATATTCCGCAAAGCAGCCGAGGCGGCGGGCGGCGACGGCGCCGCGGTGACGACGCTGCTGCTGAACTCGGACCTCGAC
>DAINCG010000373.1:0-2923 GCA_036732525.1 Pseudomonadota bacterium
CTGCGCTACGACCGCACGAGCGACAAGATCAAGCCGCAGGCCGTCATCGAAGCGGCAGAGCGGTGTCTCGCCCCGCTTCGCCTGGGCGTCGCGCTGTTTCCCATGTTGGGCTTCCTCGGCACGGTGATCGGGCTTTCGGAAGCGATCGCGCGCCTGCCCGCCGCAATCGCCGACAAGGCGCTGTTGCAGCCGGTGATCGACAACCTGCACATCGCCTTCGACACCACCCTGCTCGGCCTGATCGGCGCAATCGTCTCGCTGATCTGCCTCCGCCTCGCCGAGGCCGAGATCGACGGAATGGCGGGCCATGTCGGCTGACGGCCCGTCACGACGGCCGACGGAGCGTCTCCCGGCGCTCGCAATGGTCGACGCCTTCGTCGGCGCCACCGCCGTCATCCTGGTGCTCTCGCTGGTCTCGGAGCCCGCGGCGAAGGAGCCGGGGTTCCGGCCCGCCCCTGACGTCGTCGTCCGCTGCCTGCCCGGCGGACGGACGGTTGCGGTCGGCGACGGCGGGCCGATCCCGGCCGACGCGGCGCTGCCGGCGATCCTGGCGGACGCACCGGCGACGCTCTCCTTGCGCCTGCTGGTCGAAGCGACGCCCGACGACATGCGGTGCGCCGAACTGCTGCGCGTGCGCGCCGAGGCGGCGAACCGGGAGCGCGACGCCGCCACAGCAGGCGACGACCGGCCGATCCTGCTGGTCGACGTGCGGCCGGTCGCGCCGGAAGCCACGCAGTGAGCGGCGCCATGGCCGGACGCCCGGATGTCGAGGACGACTCCTACCAGGTCGACGCCGTCATCTCGCTCTTCGCGATCATGCTGGTCATCCTGCTGACATTGACGGCGGCGGCAGCCCGGTCCGACAACGACACGCCGTCGGACTATCGCCGGGCCGAGCGCGCCGAGACGCCGTTCATCCTGCGCTCGATCCAGGCGCCTTTCCTGACGCGAACCTACTGGCGGGCGGACGCCGCCGGTCTCGCCCGCATCGACCTCGCCGCCGTGGTCGACCGGCTCGAACCCGCGGGCGAGCCAAGCGCCAGCCTGGCCGCGCCCGGCCTCGACATCACGTTCGACCGTAATGCCGTGGAGCCCGGCGGCTTTCGTTTGAGCCTGCTGTTCCACGACCCAGGCGCGGCGGCGTGGGCTTTTGCCGAACCTATCGACTGGGATGAGCGCGAGCGACTGGCCGCCTGGGCCCGCGACCGCCGGAGCGCGTTCCTGTTCGTCGCGCCCTCCGCCGCCGTCCGCCTGCCCGCGCTCGACGCCGCCACGCGGCGCGGCGCCAAACCCTTCGGCCTGGCCTTGCTGCCGAGCGAGACCGCGCCGATCGTCTTGAACCGCAGCGGCGCCGGCGCGGTGCACGCCTCCATTCTGCGCGCCCAATGACGAGCGGCGCGCGCCGCCGGAGAAGGCGCATCCTCGTGTTCGCCGCCGCGTGCCTTCTCGGCCTGCAGTCGGCGGCGGCAGACGCGCCGCCGCATCCGGCCTTTCCCGTCGCGCCGTCCCGCGCCCCCGACGAGACCGCCCGACCGCCGCCGCCCTGCCAGATCTGCGAGACGGCCGAACGGCAGCGCGCGGCCGGTTGCGCGCGTCCCGCCGGCCAGCCTTACGCCGACCTGATCTATCTGCGCCGTCCCGGCGTCGCGTCCGACCTGCCGCCTGGCGTCCTGGACGCGCTGGCGCGAAGCCGGGCGGGCCAAGACATGGTGCAGGCGGATCGCCTCCTTCTGCCGCTGACGACCGGCGCCGACCCGGCCATACGCTACGCCGCCCTCGCCAATCTCCTCATGCTGCGCGCGCAGTCGGGCGGCCGGCTCGACGACTCCGAGGCCGACCGACTGTTCGAATCTCTCGACGTCGCCGCCGCGTTGCTGGAGCATTCGTCAGGCGACGGCCAAGGCGGCATGACGACCTCGGATGCGGATTTCCTCCATGCCCTGAAGCGGCTGGCGGCCGGCGAGGAGACCGCCGCCCTGGACCGCCTGGACCGCGCGCTGGTCAAGGAACCGGGCTACTTCAACGCGCTGGCGCTGGCGCTTCGCCTCAACATCGCGCGGGCCGGACGCCGCGCCCGACGGAGCCGCGCGCTCTGTCAGGACGCTTTCGACCGCCTCCTGGGCGCCGCCGCCGCGCTGGTCGATCTGGAGCCCTGCCCGACCCAGGCGGCGCACACGGCGATCTACCTCGCCCGTACGCTCGCGCGGCCCGAATCGAATCCGGCCTATCTGGCGGTCGAGACCTATCTCGCCGTCGTCGCCAAGGCGCCGGCCGCGGCCGAGCAGGCGCTCCGACGATTCTTCGCGGCAGAAGCGCCGGCGTGCGGCCGCCGGGTCGGCCGGGACCTGAAGGCGCTTGCCGAGCGCGCGGCGGCGCCGCAATGACGCGACGCCTCGCCCAAACGGCGGGCTGGTTTGCGCTCGCCGCCGCAGCCTGGCTGTTCCTCGACGCCGCGGCGCGGGGACCGACCGAAGGTCCGCCGCCCGAAAGCCTCTCTGCGACGGGATGGCTGCTGGTCGCGGCGCTGCTGTTCAATCCCTGGCGCGCAGCCCGGATCCTGCCGGCGGCCGCCGGCGCGGCGGCGGCGCTGTTGGCCGGGGGCGCGGCGCTCATGGCCGCGACGGCGCTGGGCGCAGCCGGCGACTGGCTGTTGATCCTGACGCTCGGGGCAGGCGCGGCGCTCGGCGCCGGGCTGTTGCGCCTCGCCGGCGCGCGCCGAACGATCGACTATGTCGGCGCCGGCCTGACGCACGTGCTGATCACGCAGCATATCGCCTGGCTCCAACTCGGCGACTCGGCGCCGCTCTTGCTGAAGAACGCCCCGGCGGCGCTGCTGGCGGCGACGATCTGGATCGCCGCCGCCCTCGCCGTTGCCGTCGAGACGCGCCGCCGGCATGCTCGTCCGCCGGAATAGGCGGCGAGG
>DAINCG010000373.1:2963-4781 GCA_036732525.1 Pseudomonadota bacterium
CCGGCCCGGCAATGGGCCATCGACCATCAGCTGCAGGTCGGGCGCATGTTCGACGCCGCCGACATGGTGGCCGTCAGCCAGGCGCACATGATGGCCGACCCAGAGTCCCTTGGCGAAGCCGGCGTGGCGTTCGTTGAAGGCTTCGCAGAGCTGCCCGAAGCGGAACGTCGCGTCGCCGTGCCGATGATCACCGACCCGCGCGGCGTCGATCTTTCCTGTTACGAGCCGCTCGGCCAGTCGGAAGCGATGGCGGATCTGGAGCGGCGGTTCATCGCCGCCTGCCAGGCGCTCGGCATTCTGATGACCGACACCTGCATCAACTACCAGACGATCATGCCGCCGGTGATGGGCGACCACGTCGCCTATGGCGATACGGGTGTGGTGATCTACTCGAATAGCGTCTGCGGCGCCCGCTCCAATTTCGAAGGCGGCCCGTCGGCGCTCGCCGCCGGGCTGACCGGCCGGACGCCGCGCTACGGCCTGCATCTCGACGAGAATCGCCGCGCGACCCGGCGCTACGTCGTCGAAAAGGCGCCGAGCGACCTGGCGGATTGGGGCGTGCTGGGCGCCGTCATCGGCCGGAAGGCGGGCTCCTACTGGGAGGTGCCGGCGATCGAAGGGATCGAGGCCGCGCCCACGTCCGATCAGATGAAACACTTCGGCGCGGCGATGGCGAGTTGGGGCTCGACGCCGCTCTTCCACATGGTCGGCGTGACGCCCGAAGCGCCGACGCTCGACGCGGTCGCCGGCGCCGGACTGCCTGCGGAGCCAGTCACGGCGGCCGACGTCGAAGCGCTCGCCGGGCAGTTCGGCGGGCGGGGCGACAAGGTCGACGTCGTCGTCTTCGCGGCGCCGCAGCTTTCCCTGGTCGAGATGCGGGACGTCGCCCGGCTCTGCGAGGGGCGCCGACGGCACGACGCGACGGACCTCATCGTCTGCACCGCGCCGACTATCTACGCCGATGCGGCGCGCATGGGCTTCGTCGCCGCGATCGAGGATTTCGGCGGCCGCGTCCTGCAGGGCACCTGCTTCTACCAGCAATACGCGCGGGAGATCGGCGAGGCGAACGGTTGGACGCGCCTCCTCTCCAATTCCGCCAAGATCGTCAACATTCTGGGCGGCTATGGCTATCGGCCGGCCCTGGCGAGCGCGGAGGCCTGCGTCGAATCGGCCGTCCGTGGGGAGATCGTCTGATGGCGCTGGAACTGAAATGCCATGTCGGGATCGGGCCCGCCGTGACGGGCGAGGCCCTGGTTGCCGACGACAACTTCTCCGCCCGTTACGACCTCGACCGGATCAAGGGCGTCTTCTCCCGGCCCCAGCATGCGCTCGCCGGCCAGTCCTATGTGAACAAGGTGCTGGTGCTGAACACGGCGAAGGGCGGCGTCGCGTCGGCCTGGATGCTGCACGAGATGAAGACCCGCGGCATCGCGCCCGTCGCCATCCTGTTCAACGCGGCCAACACCATCCTGGCCCAGGGCGCAGCGCTCGCCGACATGGCGATGTGCGACCGCTTCGAGGGCGGCGACGTCACGCGGCTGATCCGGACCGGCCAGCGCGTCTCCGTCTATCCGGCGGAGGGCCGGGTCGTGATCGAAGATTAGCGGCCGAGCGCGAAGCCTTCGCGGCGCGGGTCGGCGGCGCCTTCAAGCACGCCGTCCGCCCCGATGGCGATCGCGGCGAGCCCGCTGTTCAGATCGACGACCCGGACCTCATGCCCCATGGCTTCGAGGTCGGCCGCCAGCGCCGCCGCGTCCGTCTCCGCCTCGAGATCGGTCGGCCCGTTGCGGTTCGAGACATGGCCCGCCGCGAGGGCCC
>DAINCG010000374.1:0-4776 GCA_036732525.1 Pseudomonadota bacterium
CAGTTGACCGGCGTGATGACGACGCCCGCCAGCTGGCAGGCCCAATGCAGCCGCGCGGCCTCGGCCGTGTTCTGCAAGCAGGTGACGACGCGGTCGCCGGGCGCGACGCCGAGCCGGCCGAGGGCCGTGGCGAGCCTGAGCGCGTCGTCCAGCAGGTCCGCATAGGTCCAGCGCCGATCGCCGTCGACCAGCGCTTCGGCGCCCGGCGCCCGCGCCGCCGCCTGGAGGAGGGCCGCGCCGACGTCAAGCATCGTGCTCTCCGCCGGCGGCGCTGGACTGCACGACATCCATCACCGCCGCCACGATCTGGGTATAGCCGGTGCAGCGGCAGATCGTGCCGGAGAGCGCTTCCCGGACCTCGCGCTCGGTCGGCGTCGGATTCTCCTTCAGCCAGGCGTCCATGGTCATCAGGATGCCGGCGGTGCAGAAACCGCATTGCAGGGCATGATGCCGGCGGAACGCCTGCTGCAGCGGCGATAGCGCGCCGCCGGGCGCGGCCAGCCCCTCGACCGTGCGGACGTCCCGGCCCTCGACCTGAACGGCATAGGTCAGGCAGGCCCGGACAGGCGCGCCGTCGACCTGGATCGTGCAGGCGCCGCACACGCCGTGCTCGCAGCCGACATGGGTCCCGGTCAGGCCGATTTCGTGGCGGAGGAAATCCGTCAGCAGCATGCGCGGCTGGGCAGCGCCGACGGCCGGCCGGCCGTTCAGGGTGAAGGCGATCTCGCGCCGGCTCGTCCGGTCAATGCGCATCGCGCCGCTCCATCGCCCGCCGCACGGTTTCCGCCCCGACCAGGCGAACCAGACGGCGCCGGTAGGCCGCGTCCGCCTTCGGGTCGCTGCGCGGATCGAGCGACTGGGCGAAGTCCGCCGCCGCATCGTCGACGCCCTCGTCCGCCAGGCCGTCCCAGCGGACGACGACCGGCGCGTCGCCGCCGCCGCGACGATGGCGAAATCGCCATGCCGCTCCGCGCCCTCCCGGAAAGCGACGCCGGCCCCTGCGGGCGGCGCGTCGAAGCGCACGGCGTAAAGCAATTCATCGGGCGCGAGCGCCGTTTCGAAGACGCCTTCGAAGAAATCCTCGGCAGAAATCATGCGCTGGCCGGCGGCCGAGCGCGCCACGGCGGCGCCGCCGATCGTCCGGAAGAGCAGCGGCAGTTCCGCCGCGGGGTCGGCATGGGCGAGGCTGCCGCAGACCGTGCCCCGCGCGCGGGTCTGGACGTGGCCGATCCAGGGCATCGCCTCCGCCAGCAGCGGCTGGCGCGCCGCCAGACGCGGGTCGGCGAGCAGGCGCGCCTGCGTGACGCCGGCCGTCAGCATGACCGCGCCGCCGTCCCATTCGATCCGGCCGAGGCCGGGCGTCTGGCCGATATCAACGACGACCTCCGGCCGAGCGAGGCGGAGGTTCAGCATCGGCCCGAGCGACTGCCCGCCGGCCAGCACGCGGCCGTCGTCGCCCGCCTCGGCGAGCGCGGCCAGCGCCTCAGCGACGCTCTCCGCGCGGACGTAGTCGAAGGCCGCCGGCTTCACAGGCCCCGATCCTCGATCAGCGCCGCGATGCGCGCCGGCCGGAGCGGCAGATGCACGACGTCGAGGCCAAGCGCGTCGGCGACGGCGTTGGCGAGGCAGACGGGCGCGGTCATCGTCGTGCCCTCGCCGATGCCCTTGGCGCCGGTCACCGTGACGGGCGAGGGCGTCCCGGCATGGACGATCTCGACGTCCGGCGCCTCGCAGGCGGTCGGCAGCGGGTAGTCGGCGAGGCTGCCGGCGAGGAAGGCGCCGGTCTCGTCGTAAAGCAGTTCCTCCATCAAGGCTGCGCCCAGGCCCTGCACGAAGCCGCCCTGGGTCTGCCCGTCGGCCATGCCCCGATGCAGGATGACGCCGGCGTCGTGTGCGGAGACGTAGCGGTCGATGGCGATCTCGCCGGTCGCCCGGTCGATCTCGATGCCGCAGACATCGAAGACGAAGCCGTAAGCGGCCGAGCCGTTGATGCGGTCGGCGTCGTCCGGCGGCTGCAACACGTCGGGCGACCAGTGCACGGTCTCCGCGATCGCCGCCTCCGCGCCCTGGGGCAGGGTTGCGGCCGCCCAGTGGCTTTCGCCGGCGAGGCGGCGGAAGTCGAGGCTGGCTTCGGGCCGTCCCTCCGGGAAGACCCTGCCGTCCGCGAAGACGACCTTCTCCGGATCGCAGTCGAGCTTCGCCGCCGCCACCCGCGCGAGCTTTCGGCGCAAGCCCTGGGCCGCCAGCGTCACGGCGCTGCCGACGGCGCCCGCGAAGCGGCAGGAATAGTTGCCGGACGCGATCGACCAGGCGTCCCGGCCGGTATCCAGCTCCGCGTTGACGCGGACGACCTTGGCGTCGAGGCCCAGTACGTCTGCCGCCAGCATGGCCGCGACCGTGCGGTGGCCCTGGCCCTGCGGCGTGGAGGCGAGCGTCACCGTGACGCCGCCGAGCGCGTCGGCCGAAACCGTCGCCGTCGCCTGGGCGCCGCCCTTGGGCCCGGACTTCGCCCGCTCTTCCGGCGTCAGCACCGTCGTGATGTAGCCCATGTTGGAAATCGTCGGTTCGACCGCTGCCGCCATGCCGATGCCGTAGAGGCGGCCGGCCGCGCGGGCGGCGTCCCGCCTGCGTTTCAAATCATCCAGCCGCCCGCCGCCCAGGGCCTTGGCGACGACGCCCGGATAGTCGCCGGAATCGAGCTGTCCGCCCGACGCGGTCGCGTAGGGCATGGCCTGGGGCGGCACGAGGTTGCGGCGGATGACCTCTTCCGGCGCGAGGTCGAGCGCCGTCGCGATCCGGCGCATGATCTGTTCCAGCGGGAAATAGACCTGCGGCCCCCCGAAGCCGCGGTTGAGGCCCGTCGGCGTTTTGTTGGTGACGACGACGCGGTTGCGGATCGCGAGATTGGGGACGGCATAGGCGCCCGTCATGACGGCGTGCATCCGGTAGAGCGTCGCCGGCTCCGGCGCCTTCAGATAGGCGCCGACGTCCTCGATCTGGTCCCAGTCGAGCGCGATCACCCGGCCGTCGGCCGCGACCGCCGCCTTGAGCCGGACCACCCGGTTTGTGGCGCTGCCGGCGGCAGTCAGGTGCTCCATCCGGTCCTCGATCCACTTGACCGGCCGGCCGGAAACGCGCGCGGCGATCGCCATCAGGACGGCGTAGGGCGCCACCCCCTGCTTCACGCCGAAGCTGCCGCCGGAATCGGGCGGCGTCTTGATGCGGAGCCGATTGGACGGCACGCCTAACGCCATCGCCATCACCGGCTGGATGGCGTAGGGGCCCTGGAAGTGGGTCGTGACCTCGTAGGCGTCTTCCGCCGGGTCGTAGTCTGCGATCAGGCCGAAACATTCGATCGGCGTCGCGAGGCTCCGGGGATAGTGGGTCTCGATCTCGAAGACACGGGCGGCCTCGGCGAAGGCCGCGTCCGGGGCGCCATAGCGGAACGACCGGTCGGAGACGAGGTTGCCGCCCTGCCCCTCATGCAGCACGGCCGCGCCCGCGTCCATGGCGGCGACGGGATCGACGACCGGATCGAGCGGCCGGTAGTCCACCTCGACCAGCTCGGCCGCGTCCTCGGCGAGATAGCGGTCCTTCGCCAGCACGACCGCGACGGGCTCGCCCACATAGCGCGCCCGGTCGACGGCGATCGGAAAATGCTCGATGGAGGACC
The DNA here is from genome assembly GCA_036732525.1 of Pseudomonadota bacterium. Taxonomy (GTDB): domain Bacteria; phylum Pseudomonadota; class Alphaproteobacteria; order Bin95; family Bin95; genus VMCJ01. The sequence goes on from DAINCG010000374.1 coordinate 3,674, forward strand.
GCACGCTCACCAGGAAGGGCCGCATGAACGCCTTGACGTCCCGGCCCGTCACCACGGCGGCGATCCCTGGCATCGCCAGCGCGGACTCGACGTCGACGCCCGCGATCTCGGCATGGGCATGGGGCGAACGCAGGATCGCGGCATGGAGCGCGCCGGTCGGCACGGGCAGATCGTCGACGAACCGCCCCCGCCCGGTCAGCAGGGCCGCATCCTCCACCCGCTCCGGCGAGCCGCCGATGCCCAAGTCCCCGTCCATGCCGCTCCCGCCCCGAAATCAAGGGCGGACACTATGCAGGCGGCATCCGGAAACTCAAGCCGATCCTACAGGATAAACCGCGAGAGGTCGGCGTCCTTGGCGAGTTCGGCGACGCGGTCGCGGACGCGGGCGGCGTCGATGAGGATGGTTTCGCCGGCGCGGTCGGAGGCGTCGAAGCTGATGTCCTCCAACAGCCGCTCCATCACCGTGTGGAGGCGGCGGGCGCCGATGTTCTCGACGTTCGCGTTGATCTCGGCGGCGAGGTCGGCCAGCGCGTCGACGGCGTCGTCGCCGAAGTCGAGCGTGACGCCCTCCGTCGCCATCAGCGCCTTGTATTGGGTGAGGAGCGACGCTTCGGGCTCGGTCAGGATGCGGACGAAGTCGTCGCGCTCCAAGGCCTTCAGCTCGACCCGGATCGGCAGGCGGCCCTGCAGTTCCGGCAGCAGGTCCGACGGCTTCGAGAGATGGAAGGCGCCCGAGGCGATGAACAGGATGTGGTCGGTCTTGACCGTACCGTACTTGGTCGCGACGGTGGCGCCCTCGATCAGCGGCAGCAGGTCGCGCTGCACGCCTTCGCGGGAGACGTCGGCGCCGCCCCGGTCGGACCGGGTCGCGATCTTGTCGATCTCGTCCAGGAAGACGATGCCGTCCTGCTCGACCGCCTCGACCGCGTCGCGGGCGGCGGCGTCCTCGTCGACCAGGTTCTCGCTCTCCTCCTTGACGAGCGCCTCGTAGCTTTCGCCGACGGTCATGCGGCGCTTGCGCATGGGCGGCTGGAAGGCCTTGCCCAGAATGTCGTTCAAGTTCATCACGCCCATCTGGGCGCCGGGCATGCCGGGGATCTCGA
>DAINCG010000375.1:0-4769 GCA_036732525.1 Pseudomonadota bacterium
CGGCAACAGAAGTTGCGGCATGCCGAGTTCGGCGTCGCGGGCGCGGCGCATTTCGACGAAGGCCGCCTCGTCGACGCCGTCCCGGACGTGCTTGTTGGCCGCGCGCTCGGCGGCCACCGTCGTCTCCCAGGCGAAGTCGCGGCCGCCCGGCGCGTAGTCGTGGCCGACGAAGATTCGGGTGTCCGGCGGCAGCGCCAGGATGCGCTTCGCCGACCTGTAAAGATCGCGCGCGTCGCCGCCCGGGAAATCGCAGCGCGCCGTGCCGAAGTCCGGCATGAAGATCGTGTCGCCGACGAAGAGCGCGTCGCCGATCCGATAGGTGACGCAGGCCGGCGTATGGCCGGGCGTATGCATCACATCCGCTTCGATCTCTCCTATGCGAAAGCGGTCCCCGTCCCGCCAGAGCCGGTCGAACTGCGAGCCGTCCGTCCGGAAGGCGGGACCGAGATTGTAGATCTTGGCGAAGGAGACCTGCACCCGGTCGATATGCGCGCCGATCGCGATCTCGCCGCCGAGCCGCGCGCGCATTTGCTGCGCGCCGGAGAGGTGGTCGGCGTGGACATGCGTCTCCAGCACCCAGTCGACTGCGAGGCCGAGCGCCTCGACCCGGTCCGCCACCTGGTCGACGAACGCCGTGCTCGTCCGTCCGCTCGCGGGATCGTAGTCGAGCACCGGGTCGATTACCGCCGCCCGCCGCGTCGCCGGGTCGTGGACGATGTAGCAGATCGTCGAACTGGCGCCGTGCAGATGCCCTTCGACTTCCGGCCGTCCCGTCATGTCCCGTCTCCCTTCCGCGCGTCCGTGCTCGATCAGCCGGGCGCAGATTTCACGCGCCGCGCTCGCGGGCGCGGTTTCATGCCCCGGCGATTCCGATCCCGATACTATCCCAAGCAGGAGCAGCAGGCATGTCCGACCCGGTCGTGACATATGAATCAAAAGACCGCGTCGCGACGATCACGCTCAATCGTCCCGACAAAATGAACGCCCTTTCCAACCAACTCGTGGCTGAATTGCGCGCCGCCTTCGAGCGCCTGCAGGCGAGCGACGACCGGGCGGCCGTGCTGACGTCGGCCGGCGAGCGCGCCTTCTCCGTCGGCGCGGACCTGAAGGACCCGCCGCGCGACCCGGAGCTTTGGGAATGCATGCCGGGCGTCGGCGTCATGCTCGACAAGCCGGTGATCGCGGCCGTCCACGGCTACTGCGTCGGCGGCGCCTACTGCCTCGTCGAGTTCTCCGACCTCGCCGTCGCGGACGAGACCGCGGACTTCTTCTATCCCGAAGCGCAGATCGGCTTCTGCGGCGGGCTGATCGCGGGCCTCGCGTCCCGCATCGCCCACAAGCACGCCATGGAGTTCATGCTGACGGGCGTCCACTACAAGGCGCAGCGCGCCTATGAGGTCGGCCTCGTCAACAAGGTGACGCCGAAGGGCGAGCACCTAGCCGCGGCGCATGAATACGCCCGGATCCTGGCCGATTCGGCGCCGCTCGTGGTGCGCGCCCTGAAGCGCTTCACCCGCGACGTGGTGATCGCGCGCGGCCCCTCCGAACTGGCGGGTCTGGCGCGCTCGGAACTGCTCGCGATCTCGCGGTCGGAAGACCAGCAGGAAGGCGGCCGCGCCTTCCGCGAGAAGCGCAAGCCGAACTTCACCGGCCGCTGAGGGAGCGCGAAGCGATGAGCCGTACGCCGCCCGTCTGGCGCTCCATGATGTTCGTGCCGACGCTGAACGAGAAGTTCGTCGAGAAGGCGCCCGGCGTCGGCGCCGACGCCGTGATCCTCGACCTTGAGGATTCGATCGCGGCGTCCGAGAAGGACCGCGCCCGCGACGCCGTCGGCGGCGTGGCAAAGCGTCTCGCGGACCAGGGCCTGGAAGTCACCGTCCGCATCAACCGGCCCTGGCGGCTCGCCGCCCGCGACATCGAGGCGGCCGTCATGCCCGAAGTCACGGCCCTGCTGCTGCCGATGGCGGACACGGCGGCGCATGTGAAAGAGGTCGACAAGGTCGTGACGGAGGTCGAGGCCGAGAAGGGCATGGAAATCGGCCATACCTTCCTCTGCCCGCTGATCGAGACGGCGGAAGGGCTGCTGAACGCACGCGAGATTGCAACGGCCAGTCCGCGCATGATGTCGCTTTCGCTGGGGTCCGAGGATTTCGCCCTTTCCATGGGCTCCACCACGGACACGGACATGCTGTTCGGGCCGAAGCAGCACGTCGTCGCCTGCGCCCGCGCGGCCGGGCTGACGCCGCTGGGCTTCATCGGCTCGATCGCCGAATTCCGCGACCTCGACAAGCTGCGGGACATGATGACCTTGTCGAAGCGGGCGGGCTTCCGCGGCGCCTCCTGCATCCATCCGAACCAGGTGAAGATGGCGAACGAGGTGTTCGGCCCGTCCGAAGACGAGATCGCCGAGGCCCGCGAGATCGTCGAAGCTTACGATGCCGCACTGGCCCGCGGCGAAGGCGCGATCACCGTCCGCGGCAAGATGGTCGACGTGCCGGTCGCCGACCGGATGCGCGCCATTCTGGCCTTCGCCGACGCCATCGCCGCCCGAAAGACCCGCTGATGACGACGCTGACGCCGGCCGAGATCGACGCCTTCTGGCGGGACGGCTATCTCGTCGCCCGGAACGCGGTCTCGCCGGCCCAGCTCGCCGCGATGCAGGCGATGATGGCCGAATGGACCGAGGAGAGCCGCGCCCATGCCGCCCCCTACGGGCCCGAGACCATCGACGGCCGGCCGCGCTTCGACATGGGGACCGAGCATTCGGCCGCACGGCCGGCCCTTCGCCGGATCAACAATCCCTCCGACCTCTACGCGCCCTTCCAGGAGGCGATGGAGCGGTCGCGCATGACCGACATGGTCGCCGACCTGATCGGGCCCGACGTCAAGTTCCACCACTGCAAGATCAACCAGAAGCTGCCCGGAGCCGCGACGGAGGTCCACTACCACCAGGACTTCATGTTCACGCCGCACACCAACGACGACATCGTCACCGCCCTTCTGATGCTGGACGACGTCGACGAGGAAAACGGCTGCCTGAAGGTCGTGCCCGGCAGCCACAAGGGGCCGCTCCACTCGCTGTTCGAGGGCGACGTCTTCACCGGCCGCATGTCGGCCGAGACGACGGCGGCGATGAAGGCCAGAGACATTCCCGTGACCGGCAAGGCGGGCGACGTCTGCCTGATGCACACCCGCCTCGCCCACGGCTCGGACCCGAGCTGCTCCGTCCGGCCGCGCGGCCTCTACATCTGTGTCTACACCGCCGCCGACGCCTTTCCGATCGCGCGCAATCCGATGCCGAACCTCAATGAAGGCCGCGTCGTCCGCGGCCAGAAGCGCCGGCAGGCGCGCCTTTCCCCCGCGCTGGTCGAGCTGCCCGAGCAGCCGAAGAGCGCATCCTTCTTCACTGTCCAGGGCCAGGCTTCGGCCACGGGAGACTGATCGAGATGGCCGAGCCATTGCTGTTCACGCCAATGGATATTCGCGGCGTCCGCCTGAAGAACCGCGTCGTCATCGCGCCGATGCACCAGTATGCGGCGAAGGACGGCTTCGCCCAGGACTGGCACATCATGAACGTCGGCCGCTACGCGGCGGGCGGCGCGGGGCTGGTCTTCGTGGAATCGACCAAGGTCGACCGGCGCGGCTGCGGCACCATCGGCGACCTGGGCGCCTGGAAGGACGAGCACGTGCCGGGCCTGACCCGCCTCGCCGACCACATCCGCGCCAACGGCGCCGTGCCGGCGATCCAGCTCGGCCATTCCGGCCGGAAGGCCCGCCGCTTCCGTCCCTGGGAAGGCGGCCGCCCGCTGACCAAGGAGGCCGCGGAAGCCGAGGGCCTGAAGGACTGGGACGCCTGGCGCCTCGTCTCCGCCTCGGCGCTCGCGCAGGAAGGCGACCCGGAGCCGGCGGCGCTGACCCGCGACGAGGTGCAAGAGCTCGTCAAGATGTGGGGCCAGGGCGTCCGCCGCTGCAGGGAAGCCGGCTACGACGTCCTCGAAATCCACGGCGCCCATGGCTACCTGATCCACCAGTTCCTCTGCCCCGCGTCCAATGTCCGCAATGACGAATATGGCGGGACGGAAGAGAACCGCCGCCGCTTCCTGATGGAGATCGTCGAGGAGGCGCGGTCGATCTGGCCGGACGACAAGCCCCTGTTCCTCAGGCTTTCCGTCCAAGACGACGCGGGCTTCGGCCCGGACGAGAGCGTCAATGTCGCCAAGGCGGTCGGCCCGATGGGCGTCGACGTGGTCGACTGCTCGTCGGGCGGCATGCGCGGCTCCCCGGTCGTGAGCGCCGGCCCCGTGTCCTATGGCTATCAAGTGCCCTATGCGGAGCGGCTGAAGCGAGACGGCGGCGTCATGTCCATGGCCGTCGGCCTGATCGTCCATGCCGACCAGGCGGAAGCGATCCTGCAGAACGGCCAAGCCGACCTGATCGCGATCGCGCGGGAAGCGATGCACAATCCCAATTGGCCGATGGACGCCGCCATGAAGCTCGGCGCCGCGCCCGAGGCCGCCTCGACTCCGCCCGCCGTCAGCTACTGGCTGGAAAAGCGGCGCGCGTCCGTCGACATCACCCCCTCCACCTTCGGCGCCGGCATCGACCGGCTCGCCCGCAACTGACCCAGAACGCTCTCTGGAATTGAAAGGACCCCGAGCCATGGCCGAGAAGGACCTGGTCCGCTACGAGAAGCACGGCGCGATCGGCGTCGTCATCGTCGACAACCCGCCGGTGAACGCGCTTTCGCCCGGCGTGCCGGAAGGCATCGT
>DAINCG010000376.1:0-4762 GCA_036732525.1 Pseudomonadota bacterium
GCTCCACTGCTTCCACATGCCGTCGAGCCAGAGCCGCTCGAAGAACGTCGGCCCGTCAACGGTGTAGAGGTCGGGAATCGGCGCCGGCGGGGCGGTCCCGGTTATGAGCGCCGCGAGGCCGCCGACGGCGGAAAGCGCCACGAGGGGTTTCCAGAAGCGGAGCGCTTCCGGCGGCGCGTCGCTCTCAAGGAGTTCGCCGACCAGTGGGGCGCAGGTTCCGCAGACGGTATTGGCGCCCGTCGCCAGCCGGATGGCGGCGAGGTCGCCGGCGCCCGCCGCCGCCGCCTCGCGAATGCGGCCTGCGGTGACCCCGGTGCAGTTGCAGACGACGGCCGTCGCCGGCAGCGCGCCCACGTCTTCCTCGGTTTCCGCCCAGATGCGGCCCCTGCCGCGAAACCGCGCGACCATCCAGGGATAGACCAGCATGCCCTGGGTCACGGCGGCCTGGACGCGGCTCGCCTCGTCCCAGGCGCCGACGCCGATCGCGCCGACGATGCGGCCGCCCTGCAGGAAGATGCGGCGATAGGCGACGTCGCTCATCCAGGCGTGGCTGCGCACGCTCGGCTGGGCGTCGAGCTGCTCGACCGGTCCGACGGAGAAGACGTCGGCCCCGACCAGCTTGAGTTTTGTGACCGGCGGCCCGGCCCGGTGCGCGACCGTTTCGCCCGCGATCGCCCGCGCCGCCGTTTCGGCCTGCTCCAGGCCGGGACCGACCAGGCCCACGACGACGCCGTCATGTTCCGCGCATTCGCCGGCCGCGAAAATATGCGGGTCGGAGGTCCGCATCGCGCTATCGACGACGACGCCGCGGCCGATCTTGAGGCCGGCGGCCTGGGCGAGCCCGGTTTCGGCGCGGACGCCGGTGCAGACGATGACGGCGTCGGCCGCGAGGCGCTCGCCGGTTTGCAGGACAACGCCGGTCACGCGGCGGTCGCCTTCGATCGCGGCGACGCCGACGCCGGCCATGACTTCGATCCCGAGCGCCCGGACGCGCGCCGCGAGCGCCTCGCCGCCGGTCTGGTCGAGTTGGCGCGGCATCAATCGGCTTTCATGCTCGACGACGACGGTCTCCGCGCCGCGCCGGCGCATGCCGCGCGCGGCTTCGAGGCCGAGCAGCCCGCCGCCGATCACCACGACGCGGCGGGCGGTCAGGCTGCGGGCGATGAGGGCGGAGACATCCTGGATGCTGCGGAAGACAAAGACGCCGTCTCGGTCGGCGCCGGGAATCGCCGGCACATGCGGGCGGGAGCCGGTCGCCAGGACCAGCGCGTGATAAGGGATGACGCCGCCGTCGGCCGTGACGATCTGCTGCGCCTCCGGCCGGATCGTTACGGCGCGGACGCCGGTCAACACGTCGACCCGGCCGGGGCCCGGAAATTCGGCCGGCAGGCGGATGTCGCCGATCTGCGCATCGCCTGCGAGCAGCGGCGTCAATTGAACGCGATTGTAGGGCTCGATCGGCTCCGCCGAGAGGACGGTCGCATCGATGCCGCGGCGCGACAGAGCCTGCGCCGCGCGCACGCCCGTCGGACCGCCGCCGACGATAACGACGTCGCGGCCGCTTCGGCGACCGTCGGTTCGGAGTTCGGGAGTGACTGCTTGCGCCGTGACGGACATGCCCACAAACCCGTCGGCCATGTCCGCAATCTCAGGCGGTCAGAGCCGATTCCTAGGATATGAGCGTCGTCGCTCGCCCACGACGAACCATCCGGGTGCGTCGTTTGGACCGCTGCGTCCTCGTCACGGCGTCATTGCCATGCTGCACTGCAATATCGCAAAAGGCGGAGGCGATGTAAATCGGATTTTACGACCGGCCGCTTGCTCAGACGTAGATGAGCCGACCATCGGATTTCGACAGGACGTCGGTCAGGCCGGTGACGTCGATCGCGATGTCGCTGCGGAGATCGGCCGGCGACATTTCGGCCACGGCGAGACCGGTATCGCAGGCGGCGATCCATACCTCCAGCTCCGCGAGCGCGGTCAGCAGGTCGTCCGGCGATGCGCCGCCCGACGCCGAGACCCGTTTCAGATAATCGGCGGACACTTCGCCGGCCGCGGTCCGCAAGCCGTCGAAGCCGCCGCCGCCGAGCGCGTGAACGCCTTCAATGCCAAAGAAGATCGCCGTGGGCGCGCCGACGGCCGCGTTGGCCGCGGCGAGCATCAGCGCGTAGTGAACGCGGTCGAGCGCGCGCGTCTGGACGATAATGGTCAGGCCCTCTTGGGGCATCCGATCCTAGTCGCCGTCGCCGATTTCGACGCCGCGCAAGTGGGCATGCGCCTGGGCGCGCGCAGCGAGGGCGTCGCGCATGTCGGGGATGCACTGGCCGCAGCGCGGCGCGCAGCCGTTCGCCCGATAGATATCCGAAACCTTCGCCGCGCCGCCGTCGATGGCGTCGTCGACGGATCGCCGGTTGATTCCGTTGCAGATGCAGACGTACATGCACGCCCCGCGTCGTTCGGTAGGAGCCTATCTAAGCGAATATTGCGAACGATTGTCAATCGCAGCTTAATCCTGCGGCGTCGTGTCGCAAGTTTCGCTCCGGAGGTCCCGTCAGAGGCCCCTGGCGATCAGTTCCTTCATGATCTCGTTCGTGCCGCCGTAGATCTTCTGGACGAGGGCGTCCGACCACATGCGGCCGATCGGGAACTCCGCCATGTAGCCGTAACCGCCGTGCAGCTGGACGCAGAGGTCGAGGACCTCGTTCTGCTTCTGACTGGCCCACCACTTCGCCATCGACGCGAGCCGGGTGTCGAGCGATCCCGCGAGCAGCCGTTCGACGCAGTCGTCGACGAAGACGCGGCCGACGCGCGTTTCCGTCGCCGCTTCGGCCAGTCGGTGCCGCGTGTTCTGGAAGTCGAAGATCGCCTGGCCGAACGCCTTGCGCTGCTTGACGTAGTCGAGGGTGAGGGCGAGGCCCGTCTCCATGGAGGCGACGGCGCCCACGGCGATCAACAGCCGCTCCTGCGGCAGTTGGTTCATCAGCTGGTAGAAGCCCTGGCCTTCGACGCCGCCCAGGATGTTCGTCGCCGGCACGCGCACGTCCTCGAAGAAGAGCTCGGATGTGTCGGCCGCGTGCATGCCGATCTTCTCGAGGTTCCGGCCGCGCGAGAAGCCGGGTCGGTCGGTCTCGACCAGCACCAGCGAAACGCCCTTGGCCCGCGCCGCCGGATCGGTTTTGGCGACCAGGATGACGAGGCCGGCGTTCTGGCCGTTGGTGATGAAGGTCTTCTGGCCGTTGACGACATAATCGTCGCCGTCCCGGACCGCGCGCGTGCGGACCGATTGCAGGTCGGAGCCCGTGCCCGGTTCGGTCATCGCGATGGCGCAAACGGTCTCGCCCGACGCCATGCGCGGCAGCCATTGGCGCTTTTGCTCACCCGTGCCGTATTCCAAGAGGTAGTGGGCGCAGATGCCGCTATGCACGCCGTCGCCGAACGCCGCGCCGAGCGTGATGCGCTCCAATTCTTCCAGCCAGGCGAAATGGTGGGCGACCGTGCCGCCGCCGCCGCCATATTCTTCCGGGATCGAAGGGCAGAGGAAGCCCGCTTCGCCGGCGGCGCGCCAAGCCTCGGGCGCGATCAGCCCCTGCCGGCTCCATTCGTCGATATGCGGCTTGAAACGGTCTTCCAGGAACCGGCGCGCGGAGGCGCGGAACAGCGCCACGTCCTCCGATTCCCATGACGGCCGATGGTCGGCCATGAAGTCGAAGCCGAGCCCGCCGCCGGCGGTTTCATCGCCGTCGCGCATCGCATGCGCCTCCCCGGATTGTTTGCGGAAGTGTAGCGCCGAAGGCGGGTCAGCGCACCCGCGTCGCCCGCCAGGCCCAACGGCGCACGGACTGGCTGTCTTCGCCGGGCCGCGCGCTTTCGCCCTGACCTTGCATCGTCGTCGGGCCGAGCAGTCGGCCCATCCGCGCCGCCCGGCCGCCCAACGGCGTCTCGAAGACGAGCCAGACGACATCGCCGTCGCGCGTCCAGCGGAGACCGTCGGCGAACGCCGGCCCTTCGACCCTGTTGTCGGCCGCGAAGGTGACTTCCATTTCGGCCTGATTGTCGTCGACGATGCGCCAGGTCTGGCCGATCAGGGTGGCCGGCAGGCCGCCCACGGTCTGCTCCGCGAAGCCGGGCGCGGCCGCGATCAGGCCGGACCCGGCGGCGGGCGGCAGCGGCTGCGGCTGGGGCTGGGCCGCGCCGAACGCCGGACGCGCCTCCGGCGTCTCGGGTGCGGCGAATACAGGCGAAGTTGGCGCGGGCGCTGGAGGCGCCGGCGCCGCCGGTTGCGGCGCAGCGGACGGAGCGGGCGGCGGGGCCAGCGGCGCGCTTGCGGTTCGCGTCGGCGCGTCGGCCATGGGTTGGGGCGCCGGGGCGCCGGCGTCGGGCGACACGCGGAGCGTCACGACGCCGTTGCTGGACTGCCTCGGCGCCGCTTGCGGCGCCGTCGCGGCCGCTCCGGTCCGCGCGTCCGCGGCCCGGCGCAGCAGGTCGAGTTGCGCGGCGTCGAGCGTACCGGTCGTCGGCGCATCGATCCGGCGCTGGAAGCCGCGCAAGGCTTGCCGGAACTTTGGGCCGACCACGCCGTCGACGACGCCCGCGTCGTAGCCGAGCGCGTTCAGGTATGTCTGTGCGGCGCGGATCTCGACGGCGCTCGCCGTCGGCGCTGCGCGGGCCGGCGTCGGGGCCGGCTGCAGGGGCAGTGCGGTCGCCGGCGCAGCGGCCAGCAGGGCGAGGATGCAGGCGAGGGCAGGACGGGTCACAGTCGCGC
>DAINCG010000377.1:0-2036 GCA_036732525.1 Pseudomonadota bacterium
ACGAACATCGTCGGCACGCCATAGAGCGCGGTGCACGCATCCGCTGAGACGGCGCGGAGAGTCGCTTCCGGGTCGAAACCTTCCGACGGAAAGACCATGGCGGCGCCGGACGAAAGGCAGCCGAGCACGCCCATCACCATGCCGAAGCAGTGGTAGAGCGGCACTGGAATGCAAAGCCGGTCTTTCTCGGAAAAACGTTGCGCTTCAACGACGAAGCGGCCGTTGTTCATGATATTTATGTGCGTCAGTGTCGCGCCCTTGGGCGCCCCCGTCGTGCCGGACGTGAACTGGATATTGATCGCGTCGTCGGGATCGAGGCGCGCCGCGATCGCATCCAGCGCGCTCGTGTCTGCGTCCCGCCCTCTCGCCAGCACGTCGTCAAAATTGAGCATGCCCGGCGTCGTCTCGGCGCCGACGCGGATGATGGCGCGCAGGCTCGGCAGCCGTTTCGCCTGAAGCGCGCCCGGCGTGGCCGTCGCGAGTTCCGGCGCGAGCGATTGCAGCATGTCGAGATAGTCGCTCGTCTTGAATGCGGCGGCCGTCACCAGCGCCTTGCAGCCGACCTTGTTCAGGACGTACTCGACCTCGGCCACACGGGAGGCCGGGTTGATCGTGACCAGGATCAGGCCGACGCGGGCCGTCGCGAACTGGGTCAGGACCCATTCATAGCGGTTGGGCGACCAGATGCCGACGCGATCGCCGGTCTTCAGGCCAAGCTTCAGGAAGCCCGCCGCGAGGGCGTCGACCTCGGCCGCGAGTTCGGCCCAGGTCCAGCGCACGCCCTGCTCGACGAAGACCGCAGCCTCTCGTTCGCCATGGGCCGCGACGGTCTCCTGGAATACCGCCGGAATCGTCTTTCGCCAAAGGGTGGGCCCGGTATCGCCGATGACGTGCGCCTTGCCGTCCCGCGGTGCGAGGTCGGCGGCGGGGCGAGCGTCGGGCGCGTTCATCGGCGGGGTCTCCCTATCGAGTGCCTATCGGTTGCCGGGCATCAGATTCTTGCGGGCCTCTTCGTCCCACTTGCCGTCCGGCTTGCCGAATTCCTTGCCGAGGTTGTAGCCCCTGCGAAGCGCCGGACGGGATTGCAGGGCTTTGTACCAGCGTTTGACGTTCGGAAAAGCGTCCAAATCGACGCCCTGGCGCTTATAGGTGATGAACCACGGCCAGCAGGCCATGTCTGCGATCGAATAGTCGCCGCAGATGTGCTCCCGGCCCTCAAGCCGCCGGTCGAGCACGCCGTAAAGGCGCAGCATTTCCTGTTCGTAGCGGTTCTTGGCGTAAGGGATCTCTTCCGGCGCGTAGAACTTGAAATGGCCGGACTGGCCGAACATCGGGCCGATGCCGCCCATCTGCCACATCAGCCATTCCAGCACTTCCATGCGCGGGCGAAGTTCGGTCGGCAGAAACTTGCCGGACTTCTCCGCGAGATAGATGAGGATGGCGCCGGATTCGAAGACGGAGACCGGCGGCCCGCCGCCCGGCGGATCGTGGTCGACGATCGCCGGCATGCGGTTGTTTGGACTGATCTTCAGGAAATCGGGTTCGAACTGGGCGCCCTTGCCGATGTTGACCGGGACGACCCGATATTCCAGCCCCATCTCCTCGAGCGCGATGGAGAGCTTCCAGCCGTTCGGCGTCGGCCAGTAATAGGCGTCGATCATGCGCCGGTCCCTTGCTTGCGCGGCGCGCCCGCCTTGTCGAGCAGCGCTTCGAGCGTTTCATATGGCTGCGCGCCGACGACGCCGTAGCCGCCGGCGACGAAGGTCGGCACGCCGGTTACGCCGTATTGACGCGACTTCGCCCAGTCCCGGTCGACCGCATCCCTGTAGCGCCGCGCTTCCAAGGCGTCCCGCGCCGCCGCCGCGTCGAGCCCGGCCTTCGCGACAACGTCCATCAACACGTCGATGTCGCCGATATTGCGCGTCTCGACGAAGTAGGCGCGGTAGAGCGCGTCATGCAGCGCGTCCGCCTGTTCCGGCGCCTCGGCGTCGGCCCAGGCGCCGACTTCCTGCGCCAACCGGCTGTTGTAGGTGTGG
>DAINCG010000377.1:2078-4746 GCA_036732525.1 Pseudomonadota bacterium
GCGCTCCTTCATCTGCCGGTACATGGCGTCAGGGTCGTAGCCCCGGCCGGCGAACAACTCTTCCAGCGACTTGCCTTCGGCCGGCGTCTCCGGATGGAGCGGGAAATGCACCCATTTCACTTGCACGTCATAGGTTTCGCGGATTTTTTCAACACGCCCGGTGCTGAGGTAACACCACGGTCAAACGTAGTCGGTGAAGATCTCGAGCGCCTGTTTCGAACAATTGCGCGATCTCCGCTTCGGACAACCCCGCTTCCGCCAGAACGTCTGCGGTCTGCTCGCCCAGAAGCGGCGTCGGCCGGCCGGCGGTCAGCGCCGTGTCGGCGAATTGAATGTAGTTCCACGCACTTTGCATGCGGCCGACCTTGGGATGCTGTCGGGTCGCCACCATGTCGTTCGCCGCCGCATGCGGGTCTTCGAGGAAGAGCTCGCTGTCGCCCGCCTGCGCCTCCGCTACGGGGACCCCGGCGGCCTTGAGCGCAGCCAGCGTCGGGGCGAGCTCCCGTTCAGCGAAGGCGGCCGCCAGCGCTTCGGCGAGCGGCGACCGTGCCGGATGGCCGTCGCCCGCAGCGTCCAGGTCGCCGACGCCCGCGACTTCGCGGAGCGCGGCCTCGGAGCCGTTCGCGTCCGCCGCCACATAGATCCAGCCGTCCGCCAGCCGGTAGAGACGGTGATGGGCGTTCAGGCCGTATTGCTGCTGGTCGGCGAGCGGCCGCTCGGGCTTGCCCCGATAGCGGCTGAACCAGGCGGAGCTCAAGACGATGCCGCCGTTCAACAGGTTGCTCTCGACCCGCTGGACGATGCCGTTCGTCTCGCGCTGGTAGAGCGCGAGGATAAGTCCCAGCGCGCCCATGGCGCCGGTCGTGTAGTCGGTCGGCGCGAGCTGGGCCGGGAAGGACGGCGGATTGTCGGGCCCGCCCTGGGCGCGCTGCAGGCCCATCAGCGCCTGGGCGAGCGGGTCGATGCCGGGACGTTTTTCATACGGCCCGGTGAAGCCGTAGCCGGTCAGGTGGACTTCGATCATGTTCGGGTTGACCTCCGGCCCGAGGCCCATGCGCGCCGTCGCGCCCGGCCGGAGATTGGCGAGAACGGCGTCGCAGGTGCGCGCGATCGCGTGGATCGCGTCCTTGGCGCCGGGCTTCGATGCATCGAAGCAGACGGAGCGCTTGTTGAAGTTGACGTTATAGAAGTAGGTCCGCCCGATCGGCCGCGAGATGTCGCCGCCGGGCGGCTCCAGCTTGATGACGTCGGCGCCCAGGTCGGCGAGCAGCCGACCGCCGGTCGGCCCGGCGATTAGATTGGTGATCTCCAGGACCCGGATGCCGGCAAGCGGCGGGGCGTCCTTGCCGGCGGCGGGCATCCCGGGCGCGTCGCTCTTCGCGGGCAGCGACGGCGGCGGCGAAGCGGCGCCGGCGCGCGGCCCCTGGGGCGCAGCCTCGTTTTCGGTGAAGCGGATCGGCGCGCCCATCTGCACGACTTCGCCGATCTTCGGGTCGTTCAGATGCACGACCATGCCGTTGTGCAGGACCTGGGGGTCTTCCAGGCTTTCTTCGGCGTGGCGGGCGGGCGCGAACGGCACGTCGGCCGCTTCCAGGTCGGCGCACCATTCCGCCGCTGTTCGCGTCTTCATGATCCGGGTCAGCACGTCCCGCATTTCCTGCTCGTCCGCCGGCGTCTGGCCGCCGCGGCCGCCGAGGAAGCGGGGTTCCGCCACCAGGTCCGCTATGCCCATCAGTTTGGCGCAGGAGGCGATGAAGCCTTCGTGCACGCAGCCAAGCTGCACGTAGTTGCCGTCGGCGCATTCGTAGACGCTGTAGAAGGGCGCGCTGCCCGCCGGGTGCGTCTGAAACACATGCGGCGCAATGCCTTCGCCCAGGACCTTCGGATGGTAGAGGAGGGCGCCCGCGAGCATCGACGTCTCGATGAAGCGCCCGCGTTCCGTCTTCAGTCGGGCGAGCAGGCTCGCCGCGACGCCGATGCAGGCGAAGAGCGCGGCGCCGACCGTCGGCAGCGGATGGACCGTGTGCACCGGCGCCGGCCGATAGCCCGGCATGCCGCCGAGCACGCCCGACCGCGCCAGGATGAGGTCGTCGATCGGCGGGTCGTCCTTGAGCGGCCCGCGCTTGCCGTAGGCGGTGATCGAACAGGCGACCAGGCCCGGATTCGCCGCCTGCAGCGCCTGCCGGTCGACCAGCGCCTGGCGCGGCGATGACGGCGCGAAGTCCTCGATCAGCACGTCGACGCCGGCGGCGAGGTTCCTGACCGTCTCCGCGGCGCCCGGCGCGTCCACGTCGAGGTCGACCGCCGTCTTGCCGCGGTCCCAGATGACATAGCCGCCGTCGCGGAACAGCGGGGCGGCCGGGCCGACGGCGCGCATCACCTCGGCGCCCAGATCGGAGAGCAGCATGGTCGCGAACGCGCCCGCTTCGCCGGTGGAGAGGTCGAGGACGGTGATTCCCGCAAGTGGGCTGGGCATGACGAATTTTTCCAGAATAGGGATGGCCGCGACGCGAAAAGCTGTAGAAGTCTAGCCAACGCGGGCGGCTGCTGGAAAGACGGCCGCCGGAGCCCTTTGAACGGGAAGGACGCCGTGCGTCGATGACGACCCTGACTCACCTCGACCATCTCGAGGCCGAAAGCATCGCGATCATCCGCGAAACCGCGGCCG
>DAINCG010000378.1:0-4723 GCA_036732525.1 Pseudomonadota bacterium
GGCCTGCCGAATCCCATCGATCCGGACTTGCCATTCGGGCTTCCCTTCCACGAGCCGCAGGTCGAACCGGCCCGGCGCGCCGTCCCCGACCTGTACCCGCAGGACAAGGTCGCAGTCGCGCAGGAAGGTCGACGTCGGATCGGTCCGCCCCATCGCGGACGCGGCGATTTCGAACGCCAGCGTATCGAAGGGCAACGGCGGCGGACCGGTCGGTTCGGTCGCCAGCGGCGGCGAAGGCGGCCCGGCGCCGGCGCCGTCCACGGCGGGCAGAATTTCGAGCTTCAGGACGGGTCCGCAGCCCTCGAGATCGACGCCAAGGGCGCAAAAGTCCTCGACGTTCGGCATGAACGCGTAGACCGGACCGACGCCGGGCAATCCCAGATAGGCGGCGCCGACCCGGACGCTGCCGGCGCCGGCCGCGATGTCGAGCGTCGCCGCCTCGAAGCGCACGTCCGCCGGCAACGGCGCCGCCGCAGCGTCGGCCGGTCTGAGTTCCGCGAAAACGCGGGCGTCAGCCCCGAACACGCCAGCGTCGGCGAGACCTTCGAGATCCGGCGTCAGCCTCGGCCGGACCGCTTGCGTCCTCCCGGCGACGTCGAGCGCGAACGTGGCGTCCGGGTCCGCGATCAGCGGCGGCGGCGCAAGCAGATAGAAGGGCGCGGTCGCGTTCCGGCTATCCGTATCGGCGTGGCCGGCCGCGCGGTCGCCCGGCGCGTCCGCCGGATTTTCGGGGGAATGCCGGGCGCAGTCGTCGCCGAAATGGATGACCAGCCCGAACAGCGCCTCTGTGCGCCAGCGGCCCTGCGCCTTCACCTGTTCGGCCGCGCGGAAGTCGCCGCCGATCTTGGACATCTCGACGAAATAGGCGCTGGCGTCGGGCGACATCGGCGGCGCGCCCGGCAGACGCTCCGGCCGGGCCGGCCGGTCTTCCGTCGCGGCGAAGCGATAGACCGCGCCATCCGCGCCGCGGACGATGAGTTCGAAGGCGTCGATGTTCGTGCCGTCATCCATTCGGCGCAGTTCGAGCCCGCCCGTTTCCGGCAGCCGAAACCGCCGCTGGTCCGTGGTCCGGCCGGTCAGGAAGGTCGGGACGCGCGCGACGATCGCCCTGGCGCCATAACCGACGATGCCCGTGTTGAATTCGACGAAGGCGCCGATTTGGGGCGCTCGATCCGGCCCATTCACGACGTATTCGGGTTCGGCCTCCGTCTCCTTGAGGCCGAAACGGACCGGTTCTGCGGCCATCAACGCCTCGCAGAACCGTTGACTGACGAACGGCGCCGGCGGATCTGTGAGGGGCTCGTCGGTCCGGGGCGCGTCGGCTGCAGACGCCGCCGAGAGCGGGACTGCGAGCGCAGCCAGAACCGCGACGACGGCGAGAACACGGCGGCGCCTCATCGAACCGCGTCCGCCCGCCCGGCGGTCGCCGCATCCGGCGTCAGCGGCAGAACGAGCATCGCCGTCTCCTTCGACGGCCGCGCCTCCGGCACGATGCCGGCGGAGGCGCCTTTGCGCGCGACGCCGCAGCGCGCGGGCTTGCCATAGATGTCCGCGATCCAAAGCAGCGCCCGGTCGTCCCCGGCCATCAGCCGACGCGCCGATTCGGCGTCGCGCAGGATCGCCACGCAGTCGTCCGCCGTCGGCAAAACCCCCGCGAGCTTGGCGGCATAGGCGTAGGCGACGTTTGCGCCGCGTTCGGACAAGCCGTCCTGACGCTGGCGGACAAGCCCCCACCCGCCGCCGAGCAAGAGCGGGCATGCCCCCCATTCCGGGTTCGGAAACGACAAGAGGCGAACGTCGATGTCGGATATCTCGCGATATCGCGCGACCAGCGGCCGAAGCTCCGCCGCTGCGCCCGGATCGCGCGCCAGAACGTCGACGCCGCCGTCGCGTTCGAAGCTGCAGCCGCTGATCCGCTGGATCTGCGCCAGGACGTCGACCGCCTGCCGGCTCGCCTGATCCTCCATGCGCTCCTGCAGGGCGGCGAGTTCGCGGCGCAGTTCGGCGATCGTGGCGGCGTCGCCTTCGCGCTCGGTCTGATGCCGCGCGGCCGCGCGACGCAGATCCTCGATCTCCGCGCCGCCGATATTCGTCCGCTCGTTGAGCTGCTGCGTCAGCGAAGCATTCTCCGCGCGCACGTCCTGCAGATGCTGACTAAGGCGTTCGAGCATGGAGGAATGCTCCATCGCCTCTGCCTGCAGCAATGCAACCTGCTGCTCCAGCAGAACCTTCTTCTTCACCATGAAGTCGAGCGCGTTGGCGGCTTCGGCCAACTTGGCCGCGCAGCCGCCGCCGTCGCCCTCGGTCATGGGCTCGCATTGGACCGCTCCCTCCATGCAGCCGGACAACCGCCCCTGCAGCTCCACGATCAGCCGGTTCTTCAGTTCCAGGATGCCGGCCTCGGGGCATGCGCCGGCGCCTGGCTCCGCCGCGTATGCGTGACCGACGGAAAGCAGCCCCAGACCGGCGAGCGCGAGACAGGCGAGCGCGAAAAGCGGCGTGCGTCGTTTGATCGAAAAAGCTGTCATGCGATTCGCTTTGGGGTTTTAAAGTCCAGTGGAACCTAGTATGAGTTGTGTTCGAAACTTTGTACACACGGTAAGATTCTATGTCGACTCAAATCGCCAGCCGCTTTCCGATAGTCGCGTGCATCACGACGGCCTTTGTAATGACTTTTGCGGGAAATCTGGCGCAATCAGAAGAGATTGACGCCCGATGCTTCGACGATGGGTTCGTGTCCGACTGCCCGTCGGTCTGCGCATCGGCATGCTCGGACGTATCGTTCTACGGAAAGCATGTCGAAAGTTGCGACAAGGCGCTCGTCGCGGCGGCGCGACCGGTCAAGACGCCGGAGCCCGCCATGTGCGCCGCCATCGCTCCCGTCGCGACCGAACCGGCGTCCGCGATGCCGGCCTGCCTCGAAGAAGCGCGCGCGGTTGTACGCAACACGAAGAACCGGCCGGATTTCGAAGAGTTCTTCGGCGACATGCCCGAATGCGCCTCGACGCCGGGGGCGCTCATCAAGATGTTCTCCTGCGTCTCGGCGGAGAGCGAGGAGGTCAAGGGCCTTTATGACGTGCTGCGCCAGAAGGGCTACACGGACCCCAGCTTTCAAGGCGGCGATTTCTGCGAGATTTCGGCGGACGAGATCCGATCCGACGAGGTGACCGCCCGGTCGCTCACCAACCGGCTCGAGGCCATCGCCAAGGAGGCCGACGCCGTCGCCGACTGCCGCGCCAGCATCGCGAAATGGCTCGACGACAAGAGCAAGCTCGACGCGCAGGACCTGATCATGTCCGCGCAGATGCTGAACCGGGCGATCGAGCTCATGCAGCAGCAACTCGCGCCGCTGGAGGAACAGGACAAGGCGACCGCGACCACGCTGACCCGCATCAAACGCGACGTCAGCGGCATCAACGACCTTGTCGGCCTGCGCATCATGTTCTGCGCCGGCTGACGCGAACGGGAGGACAAGAGAGCGATGCAGATCATGATCAGAGCGACGGCCGCGATGATTGTCGCGCTTATGGCGCTGGCCCCGGTCGGCGCAGCCGCGCAGACCACCGAAACGGCGGCCGCGCCGGCCGACTCGGCCGGGGAGGATCCGGTCGGCCTCGGCGCGGAGGTCGTCGCAGGCCTCAGCCAGGCGGAAGAGACGTTCGCAGCGCGCATGACGCAGATCCAGGAGACCCTGGATCAGACGCGCACGGACATCGAAAACGCCGAACCCCTGTTCGACCAGATGATCGCGGCGATCGAGGAACAGGCGCAGCTCGGCGATCCGACCGGCGCGTTCGTCGAGAGCCTGGAAGCCTACATCCGCGATATCGACGCGCTCGCCGATGAAGCCGAACGCCAGGGCGACACGGAAATCGCCGCCGACCTCCGCAAGACGGCGCAGGGCTTCGAGACGGCGCGCGACCGCACCATCAAGATCCACTCCGACAGCTTTCGCCTGATCCGCGAGATCAAGGCCGACAAGCGGCGCTTCATCATTCGCAAGCAGGCCAAGTTGGCGGCGAAAGCGCTGACGGTCGCGGAAGAAGGCGTGAAACGCCTGCAGGGCGTCTTGAACGAGATCCGCGAAATTCGGGCGACCGTCCCGACATCGACCGGAGTCTCGCAATAGGCGGCTGCCGAAACGCCAAAATGGCCCGCAGCATCATCATGCGACAGGCGAGCGTCGCGCTCGGCGTCCTCGGGCTCATCGCCGCGTTGTCCGCGTCGCCGCCCGCCGCGCGGGAGGCTGTCGCCGCGGACCCGCCGCCTTCCGCCGTGAACGGGGATTCGAGCGCGGCGGTCTCCGAGGCGCTCGACGAATTGGCCGCAATGATCGACCACGTGATCGAAGAGGTCGAACTCGAACTCGCCCAGCGGCCCGGCGACGCAGCGCTCGCGGCGCGCCTCGAAGACCTTCGGCGACAGCGACGGGAGTTCGAGGCGTTGCGGGCGAAGCTGCCCGCAGGTCAGGCCGATTGAGGACGCCGATGGCCGACGCGGACCAGCCTGGAGTCATACCGGAACCGGAGACGGGGTCAGTTACGGGGCGGGCCGCCGCGACCCCAACGCAACGCGGCGCAACACGCCGTCCGCGGCCGTGGATGGCGGTCGCCTTCCTCGCCGCTCTCTTGGCCTTGCCGGTCGTTGCGCTGCGCGACCTTGGCGTCGGCGGGCTCGACCGCGCGGCCCTTTGGCTCGGCGACGCCGTCGGCGGCGTGCTCGG
>DAINCG010000379.1:0-4720 GCA_036732525.1 Pseudomonadota bacterium
GCGAGCGCCTTCGGCGTCGCCGGCATTTCGGCGACGGCGGGCCTGCTCGTCTTCGGCGTGATCGCCGACCGGCGCGGCGCGCTTCTCTCCGTCAGCCTGTCCTACAGCCTGACGATCATCGGCTACGTCATCCTGATCGCGCTCGCCGCGGCGCCGAGCATCCTGCTGCTCTGGATGTTCGTGATCCTTTACGGCGCGAGCTTCGGCTCGCGCGGGCCGGTGATCTCCGCGCTGACGGCGCGCATTTTCGGCCGCGGCCCGGACCTCGGCCTGATCATGGGGACGATCTTCCTGTTCATGGGCGCAGGCGCCGCCTCCGGCGCGACCGTCGGCGGCCTACTCCACGACATGACGGACGGCTACGCCGCCGTCATCGCCTGGTCCCTCTCCTGCATCGTCATCCCCCTCTCCGTCTTCTGGCTCGTGCCAGAACTGAAGCAGGCGGCGCGGCGACGTTGAGCGCCTAATCCACCAGCGGCATGACCTCCGACTGGAGTTCGCGGATGCGGTCCAGGGTCTCCGGCAGCGATGCGGCGATGGTGTTCAGGATGAAGGTCGTCACGCCGAGCGCCTTCAGGGCCGAGATGTCGGCCGCGCGGTCCTTGGCGGAACCGGTCATGATCAGTCGGCCGCCGTCCCGCGCCTTGCCTTCGGTCGTCGAGTGGAAGGGCGCGTTGTAGCCGAGCGCGATCGTCGACGGGTCGCGGCCAGCTTCCTCGGCGCGCGCATGCAGCCGGTCGCGCGCGGCCTTGTAGCGCTCGACCCTGTCCAGGGGATGGGCGGGGTTGGCGCCGATCGGGTACCAGCCGTCGCCGAGCTCCACGACCCGGCGGTGCGCCCGTCCGCTTTCGCCGCCGACCCAGATCGGCGGATGCGGCTTCTGCACAGGCTTCGGCTGGAAGGTGATGTTGGAGAACTTCGAATAGGGGCTGTCGTGGGCCGCGTCGTCGTCGGTCCAGACCTTCTTGAAGATGCGCAGATAGTCGTCCGTCACCTCGCCGCGCTTGTCGAAGTCAGGCGCGCCGATCGCCTCGAACTCCTCCCGCATCCAGCCGGTGCCGCAGCCCAGGATGACGCGGCCGCCGGACAGCTGGTCGGTCGTGGCGAGCGATTTCGCCGCCAGCAGCGGCTCCCGGTGCGGCACAACCATGATGGAGGTCAGCAGCTTCGCCTTCCGGCTGAGCGCGGCGGTGTAGGCCAGCAGCGTCAGCTGCTCCATGCACTCCCCGCCCGACTGGCCGGGAAAGTCGCCGCCTTCCGAATAGGGATATCGCGAATCGATGTCCTTCGGCACGACGATGTGGTCGGAGACGATCAGGACGCCGTAGCCCAGCGTCTCCGCCTCCGCGATGATCGCGCGGATGCATTCCGGGTCCGTCATCGGACCGCGATGCGGCACCTGCACGCCGAATTGAATGTCCGTCATCCTGCCTACTTTCCTTCCCACTTTGGCTCGCGCTTTTCGATGAACGCGGCGATGCCTTCCTCCGCGTCTCGCGCCATCAGGTTTTTCGTCATCACTTCCGACGCATAGGCATAGGCGCCGTCAAGGTCGAGTTCCAACTGGCGGTAGAAGGCTTCCTTGCCGATCTTGAGCGTCAGGGGCGACTTCGCGGCGATCTTCGCCGCGAGCGCCTGCGCCTCCGTCGTCGCCTCGCCCGCCGGGACGACGCGGTTGACCAGGCCGAAGCGCCAGGCCGTTTCCGCGTCGATCAGGTCGCCCAAAAGCAACATCTCCATGGCGTGCTTCCGGGCGACGTTCCGCGAGAGCGCCACCATCGGCGTCGAACAGAAAAGGCCGATGTTGACGCCGGGGGTGGCGAAACGGGCGTCGGCGCCGGCGACCGCGAGGTCGCAGCTCGCGACCAATTGGCAGCCGGCCGCCGTCGCCACGCCCTCGACCGCGCCGCCCACCGGCTGCGGCAGGCGGACGACGCGGGTCATGACGCCGGCGCAGGCCGCCATCAGACGCTCGTAGAAGGCGCGGTTCCTGTTCGCGCGGATTTCCTTCAAGTCGTGCCCGGCGGAAAATGCCGGCCCTTCGGCCCGGACGACGACGGCGCGGACGGAGCGGTCGTCCGCGATGGCGTCGAGCGCCGCCGTCAACTCAACCAGCATCGCCTCCGACAGCGGGTTGCGCGACGCCGCGCGGTTGAGCGTCAGCGTCGCGACGCCGTCCGCGTCGGCGCGCAGGAGCAGCGGCGCATCGGCAGGCGCAGGACTGGAATCGGGCATGGCGTCTCGGGCTATGCAGACCCTAGCGCGACGACCGCCCGGAGGCGAGACGAGCAGGACCATGGAGATCGAGACCGGGGAAAGAATCGACGCGGCTGAGTTCACGCGCCGCATGCATGCGCTCGTACCGCTTTCCGGGACGCTCGGCATCGTCGCGACGGCGCTCGGCGCAGACGGCGGCGCGGAAGTCCGCCTGCCCTACGACCCGGCCTTTGTGCGTCCCGGCGGGTCGATCTCCGGGCCGACGCTGATGGCGCTGGTCGACGTCGCCATGTTCGCGGGCGTCGCAGGCAAGCTTGGCTGGACGCCGATGGCGATGACCGCCAACCTGAACACCACCTTCCTGAAACCGCCAAAGCCCGAGGGACTTATCGCCAAGGCCGAATGTTTGCGCTTCGGCCGCCGCCTCGCCTTTTACGCGGTGACGGTCGCGAGCGAATCCGATCCGGCGACGCCGGTCGCCCACGCGACCGGGTCTTACGCCCTGCCGCAGGTGCGGTAACATTTTACCGCACATATAATTTGCGGAAATAGAACGCTTTTTCGTTGACGCCTGCCCGCATGCCGCCCTATAAGGCCCGCCATCGGCCGGCGGGCGCGTTCCGCCGGCATTTTTGCTTATCCCTGTTTGGAGCATCGAGCCATGACGACGGTCTCCGCCAAGCCGGGCGAAGTCGCGCGCGAATGGTATGTGATCGACGCGGACGGGCTCGTGCTCGGCCGCCTCGCCAGCCTGATCGCCATGCGACTGCGCGGCAAGCACAAGGCCTCCTATACGCCGCATGTCGATTGCGGCGACCATATTGTTGTGATCAACGCCAAGAAGGTGGCGATGACCGGCGACGCCAAGCGCGAAACGAAGACCTATTACTGGCACACCGGATATCCGGGCGGCATCAAGGGCCGCACGGCGCGCCAGGTGCTGGACGGCCCCTTCCCCGAGCGCGTCATCGAGAAGGCGGTCGAGCGGATGATGCCGAAGACCAAGCTCGCCCGCGCCGCCATCAAGAAGCTCCACGTCTATGGCGGACCGGAGCACAAGCATGACGCCCAGCAGCCCAAGCCGCTGGACGTCGCGAGCCTGAACGTCAAGAACGCTGAGCGTCCGAGGAAGTCCCGCTGATGGCTGAAACGACTGGCACCCTTGCCGACCTGAAGGACGCGCTTGGCCCGAACGGCGAAGCCGGCGCGGATGCTCCGGAAGCGGTGGAAACCACCGCGGAGCCGAAGATCGACCAGTATGGCCGCGCCTACGGCACCGGCCGACGCAAGTCCTCCGTCGCCCGCGTCTGGATCAAGCCCGGCTCTGGCCGGCTGACGGTGAACGGCAAGGCCGTCACCGAATACTTCGCCCGCCCCACGCTGCAGATGCACGCGCTGTCGCCGTTCGCGATCGCCAACCGCCTGAACCAGTACGACCTGATGTGCACGGTCAAGGGCGGAGGCCTCTCCGGCCAGGCGGGCGCGGTGCGTCACGGCCTGACCCGCGCGCTGATCGCCTTCGAGCCGGCGCTTCGCCCGGCGCTGAAGCAGGCCGGCTTCGTCACCCGCGACAGCCGCGTCGTCGAGCGTAAGAAATACGGCCGCGCCAAGGCGCGCCGCAGCTTCCAGTTCTCGAAGCGCTGATCGGACTTACCGTCCGTTCGTTATTGGAGGGCGCGGCTTCCGGAAGGGGCCGCGCCCTTCGCCTTTTCGGGCGCTGTCCGTCGGCCGCCTCAGCGGAACTTGAACGGGATCGTCGCGAGCAGCAGCAGCGCCAGCGTCCAATTGATCAGGCGCCGGTATCGCGGGTCCCGGAAGACGCGGGCGAGCGCCGCGCCGAAGAGCGCCCAGACGCCCATGCTGGGCGCGCCGACAGCCGCGCCCATCAGGCCGAGCGTGAGCGCCGTCTCTAGCGCTCCGCCGAGCGGCGGCATCAGGGTCGCGGCGGTCAACGCCATGACCCAGCCCTTCGGGTTCAAGAACTGAAATCCGAAGCTTTCGAAGAAACTGATCGGGCGCGCGCCTTCGGCCGCCGTCTGCGCCGCCGCGTTGGCGACCCGCCAAGCCAAGTAGACCAGATAGGCCGAGCCGACGACGGCGAGCGCCAGTTCGGCGTTCGGGATCTCTTGAAAGAGAACGCCGAGCCCGTAGCCGCAAGCGCCCAGCAGAACGACGAACCCGACCGCGATGCCGGAGATATGCGGCAAGGTCGGGCGGAGGCCGAAATTCATCCCCGACGCCGCCAGCATGGCGTTATTCGGTCCCGGCGTGGACGCCATTACGAACAGGTACCAGGCGACAGGCCCCAGCGCCGCGAGACCGAGCGCCTCCGTCGCGCCGGCGGCGGGCGTCACCAGTTAGACGCGGCGCGCCGGCGCCGCAGCTCGCGCGCGACGCGGCCCGGCCGCGGCACGAAAGTCCCGGCCCGCTCGGCCAGCTTCTTCGCCTGCATCGAAAAGAACGTCAGCGGCCGGTCGCCGACCGGCCTGACGCATACCCCAAC
>DAINCG010000380.1:0-2983 GCA_036732525.1 Pseudomonadota bacterium
CGACAGCGTGAACGCCACCTTGGCGCCCGCCGCCCGCGCCGCGTCGATCGCCTTCAGCACGGCCGCCTTCGCGGGCCCCGCGTCCCAGAGATAACCTTCGATGTAGAGCACCGCGGCCTTTTCCACGATCTCCGGCGCGACATCCTCCGGCGCGATCTCGGTCGACGCGCCAAGGAACGTCATCATCGTGCGCTGGGCGTCCGGCGTCACGAAGATGAAGCAGCGCGCCGTCCGCATACCGTGATCGGCATGCGGCGTCTCGTAGGAGACGCCGACCGCGCGGATATCATGGGTGAAGATCTGGCCGAGCTGGTCGTTCCGCACGCGCCCGACGAAGCCGGCGCGGCCGCCGAACGACGCGATGCCCGCGGCCGTGTTCGCGGCCGAGCCGCCCGAACTCTCCTGCGCCGGCCCCATGCGGTCATAGACCGCTTTCGCCTGGCCGGCGTCGATCAACGTCATCCCGCCCTTGGGCGCGCCATTCGCTTCGATAAACGCATCGTCGACCCGCGCGATCACATCAACGATGGCGTTGCCAACGGCGATGACGTCGAGGCCCCCTTTCGGCATTCGCTACAAACTCCTATTTCGAATCAGCATTGACTATAACGACCGCGCCGACCGTCAGAAAGCGAGCCGCATGCTATCCGACCTGTCCAGGGCCATTGCGCAATTGCGCGATCCCAAGCTTTTCAAGCTGTTGATGCTCAGTCTCGTCGCGGCTTTCATCGCGCTCGGGCTGATCGTCGCGGCGGTCATCTGGTTTCTGACCAGCCAGGATTTCAGCACCGGCGGGCTGTTCGGCATTTCCTTCCTGGACATTGCGCTGGCCTGGCTGATCGACAGCGCCGCCTTCGCGCTCGCCGTTTTGATCGCCTTGATGCTGTTTCCGGCCGTCGCCGTCGGCCTGCAGTCGCTCTTCCTGGACGACGTCGCCGACGCGGTCGAGGCGAAATACTATCCGAACCTGCCGGCCGGCCGGCGCCAGCGCATCGGCGAAATCGTCGCGACGGCCTTGCGCCTGACGGTGGTCATCCTGGCGATGAACATCGTGCTGCTGTTCGTCTGGCTGATCATGATCGTGACGGTCCCGCCGCTCGCGCCGATCCCGTTCTACGTGGTCAACAGCTACTTGCTGGGCCGCGAGTATTTCGAGCTGGCGGCGCTTCGGCGGCTGTCGCCGGACGCGGCGCACGTGCTGCGCAAGCGCAAGCTCGGCTGGAACATGGCGGATGGGCTGATTCTGACCTTCCTCTTCACGATTCCGATCGTGAACTTCGCCGGCCCGATCATCGCCGCCGCCTACATGACCCATCGCTTCCATCGGGTCTGGGAACCGGGCGCCGGCCGGGAATTGCAGGAAATCTGAGGCCGCGCCGAAACGAAAAGCGCCGGCCCCAAGGGACCGGCGCTTCAAGTTCATCGAACGGGATGCGGCCAAACTACCTCGGCGACATCACCATGACCATCTGCCGGCCTTCCATGCGCGGCAGCTGTTCGACCTTGGCCTGCTCATCCAGTTCCTCGCGGACGCGGACCAGCACCTTGGCGCCCAGGTCCTGGTGCGCCAGCTCGCGGCCGCGGAAGCGCATGGTGACCTTCACCTTGTCGCCGTTCTCCAGGAACCGCTTGGCCGCCTTCATCTTGATCTCGTAGTCGTGCTGCTCGATGCCGGGCCGAAGCTTGATCTCCTTGACCTCGATGACCTTCTGCTTCTTGCGAGCCTCGTTCTTCTTCTTCTGGGACTCGTACTTGAAGCGGCCATAGTCCAGCAACTTGCAGACCGGCGGCTCCGCATTCGGCGAAACTTCCACCAGGTCGAGGCCGGCGTCGGCCGCGGCGTCGAGCGCCTCTCCGAGCGTCACAACGCCGATCATTTCGCCGTCGGCGCCAACCAGGCGCACGGTGCGCGAATCGATCATTTCGTTGACGCGGGGCCCGTCCTTGACGGGCGGGGCTTGCATATGTGGACGCGCTATTGATCGAACTCCTCAAAGGTTTGCGTAAACGCGCAGGGATGGACAGAAAAGCTGCGACTGCAGCGCGCTTACGACCAATTGGTCTGCAGTCGCAGGCTCGTCAACCGACTGTCGGCATCCTCGCCTCTTGGCGGAGAGTAGCAATCGCGTCGTCGAGTGCAAGCGTTTCCTGTTCCTTGCCCCCGAGGCGACGCATCGCGACGGTCCGTTCTTCCGCCTCGCGCCGGCCGACAACGAGCATGACCGGGGTCTTCGCCAGGCTGTGCTCGCGGACCTTGTAGTTGATCTTCTCATTGCGGATATCGAGATCGGCGCGAATGCCGGCCGCCTTCAGCGCGCCGACGACCTCGCGCGCATAGTCGTCCGCATCGGAGACGATGGTCGCGACCGTGGCCTGCACCGGCGCGAGCCAGAGCGGCAGCCGGCCGGCGTAATTCTCGATCAGGATGCCGATGAAGCGCTCAAACGAGCCCAAAATCGCGCGGTGCAGCATGACCGGCACGTGTCGGGCGCTGTCTTCGCCGATATAGGTGGCGCCCAGGCGGTCGGGCAGGACGAAGTCCACCTGGAAGGTGCCGCACTGCCAGTCGCGGCCGATCGCGTCGCGCAGCACGAATTCCAGCTTCGGCCCGTAAAAGGCGCCCTCGCCCGGATTGAGCTCGAATTCGAGGCCCGAGGCCACGACGGCGTCCATCAGGGCCTTTTCGGCCTTGTCCCAGACCGCGTCCTCGCCGGCCCGGACTTCCGGGCGGTCGGAGAACTTCACCATGACGTCCTCGAAGCCGAAGTCCTTGTAGACCGAGAGCAGAAGCGCACAGAACGCCTTGCACTCGTCGGTGATCTGGTCCTCGGTCGAGAAAATATGGGCGTCGTCCTGGGTGAACGCCCGCACACGCATGATGCCGTGGAGCGAACCGGACGACTCGTTCCGGTGGCAGGAGCCGAACTCCGCCATCCGCATCGGCAGATCCCGATAGCTCTTCAGACCCTGCTTGAAGATCTGA
>DAINCG010000380.1:3032-4711 GCA_036732525.1 Pseudomonadota bacterium
GGTTTCCGCGGTGAACATATTCTCGCGGAACTTGTCCCAATGGCCGGACGCCTCCCAGAGGGCGCGATCGACGAGCTGCGGGGTCTTCACCTCGAAGTAGCCGGCGTCCTCCAGGCGGGCGCGCATATAGGCCTCGCACTGGCGGTAGAGCGTCCAGCCCTTGGCGTGCCAGAAGACGGAGCCCGCCGCCTCTTCCTGGGTGTGAAACAGCCCCATTTCGCGGCCGAGCCGGCGATGATCGCGCTTCTCGGCCTCCTCCAGCATGGTGAGGTAGGCCTTGAGCTCCTTCGGATTGCGCCAGGCGGTGCCGTAGATGCGCTGGAGCATGGCGTTGCGATGATCGCCCCGCCAGTAGGCGCCGGCGACGTTCATCAGCTTGAACGCCTCGCCGACCCGCCCGGTCGACGGCATATGCGGCCCGCGGCAGAGGTCGAGCCACTCGCCCTGCCGATAGATCGAAATGACCTCGCTTTCCGGCAGATCGCGGATCAGCTCGGCCTTGTAGGCCTCGCCCTTCTTCTCGAAGAAGGCGATCGCGTCGTCGCGGTCCCATTCCTCGCGTTCGAAGGCGCTGTCGCGGCGGATGATCTCGCGCATCTTGGCCTCGATGACCTCAAGGTCCTCGGGCGTGAACGGCTCGTCGCGGGCGAAGTCGTAGTAGAAGCCGTGCTCGATCGCCGGGCCGATGGTGACCTGGGTGCCCGGGAACAGCTCCTGGACCGCTTCCGCGAGCACATGCGCGCAGTCGTGGCGATAGAGTTCGAGCGCCTCCGGGCTGTCCGGCGTTACGATCTCGACCTTCGCGCCGTCCTTCAGGCAGGTCGAGAGATCGACGACCTTGCCGTCGAGTTTGAGGGCGATCGCGCGCTTCGCGAGGCTCGGCGCGATATCCGCGGCGAGGTCGGCGCCCGTCGCGCCCGCCGTCAGCGTCCGCTTGGCGCCGTCGGGCAGGATCACGTTCAGGGCGGCGTCGGCCGGAGCGGGGCTCGGCATATCGACCTCATTCTACGGTTCAAGTTAAAGGAAGGCCGGAAAACTAGCGTGCGCCGCGGCCCTGTCAACGCGAAGGCGACTCTATCGCGCCTTATGGTTAACGTTCCGTTGCGGCGGCGAGCGCCGCATAGACCCGAACCGTCGCGTGGGCGCTCTCGATGGCGGAGAAGTACGTCAGCGCTCGGCGCCGCGCCATGTCGGCCATCTGGGAGCGCGCCTTCACGTCGAGCGTCAGAATGTCCGCGAACGCGGCCGCCACCTCGTCCGGGTTCGTCGGCGCGGCGAGCCGGCCGGTGACGCCTTCCTCGACGACCTCCGCCGTCGCGCCGTGATTCGCGGCGACGAGCGGCTTGCCGAGGGCGGCGGCCCTGGCGGCGACCGGATCCTGGCCCAGCGGCTCCGTCGGCATGCAGGCGACGACGTCGGCCAGCATCATGGCGGCGGGCATGTCGTCGAGCGGTCCGGTCAGGAAAACGCGGCCCTGTGCGCCGCTCCGCCGCGCGATCCAGCCGAGCTGCTCCGCATAGGCGTTCCGACGCCCGCCGCCGGCGGCGCCCGCGAAAATCACCACCACGTCCTTGAGGCGCGGGTCATGGCCCAACTGCTCCAGCGCGCGCGCGACGACATGCTGGCCGCGCAGGGGCGCGATGTCGCCGGGCGCCAGGATCGTCGGCGCCGGCTCCTCC
>DAINCG010000381.1:0-4696 GCA_036732525.1 Pseudomonadota bacterium
AGGCCTGGCGACCGGAGATTTGAACACCCATGGCCGACCGCATTCTGACGACCCACGCCGGCAGCCTGCCGCGCCCGCTGGCGCTGACCGGCCTCTATGCCCGCAGCGCCGCCGGCGGCGCCGTTGACGAAGCGGAGCTTGCCGCGGCCGGCAAGGCCGCGCTCACGGATATTCTGGCCAAGCAGGCCGCGGCGCGCGTCGACATCGCCAACAACGGCGAACAGCAGCGGGAAGCCTTCTTCCTCTACCTCCGCCATCGCCTCTCCGGCATCGGCGGCCGGTGGAAGCGGCCGCCCAGGGGCGACGTCGCCCGGTACCCCGACCTCGGCGAAGCCCAGGCCGCGGCCGCGGCCGAAAAGGTCGCTGTCTCGAACATGGATCCGCCGAAGACGATCGGCGCCATCGCGCACGCCAAGCCCGAGGCCTGCGAGGCCGAATGCGCCGACTTCGACGCGGCGCTCAAGGCCGGCGGCTACAGCTTCCCTGGCACCTTCCTGACCGCGCCTTCTCCGGGCATCGTTGCGGCCGCGCTCAAGAACGAACACTACGACACGGAAGAGGCCTATCTCTCGGCGCTCGCGGCGGCGCTCCGGGTCGAGTACGAGACGATCCTGCGCCACGGCCACCGGCTGCAGCTCGACTGCCCGGAACTCGGCCTCGAAGGCCACCTGACCTATGACGGCCGGCCGAAGGAGTTCCTGGGCTTCGTCGAGCGGGCGATCGCGGCGATCGGCGAAGCGATCGAGGGCCTGCCGGCGGACCGCATCCGCCTGCATCTCTGCTGGGGCAAT
The DNA here is from genome assembly GCA_036732525.1 of Pseudomonadota bacterium. Taxonomy (GTDB): domain Bacteria; phylum Pseudomonadota; class Alphaproteobacteria; order Bin95; family Bin95; genus VMCJ01. The sequence goes on from DAINCG010000381.1 coordinate 792, forward strand.
TACGAAGGTCCGCACGACCTGGACACGCCACTCGCGGACTTCTGGGGGATCGTCAAGCAGGCCAAGGTCGGCGGCTTCGTGCTGCCGTTCGCCAATCCGCGCCACGCACACGAATGGCGGGTGCTGAAGGCCTCGCCGCCGGCGGAAAACCAGACGATTGCCGCCGGCGTCATCGACACGCTCACAAACTTCGTCGAGCACGAGGAAGTCGTGGCCGACCGGCTGGAGACAGTGGCGCGCGCCATCGACGACCCGTCGCGGGTCATGGCCTGCACGGACTGCGGCTTCGACACCTCCGCCGGCATGGGGCGTGTGGCGCCGAGCGTGGTCTGGGCGAAGCTTTCCCAAATGGCCAAGGGCGCCGAACTCGCGTCGGCGCGGCTGTTCTAGCCGACGCGAGCTTTCGGAGGGGGAGCCTGACGGCAGATGGCGCTGCGTCCGCTGCTGATCCTGATGTGCGTCTATCTCGGCCTGACCCTGTCGGGCCTGCACGCCATGGCGGCGCTGCTGCCGGACTTCATTCGAATCTGGGGGCTCTCCAATACCGAGGCCGGCTGGCTGAACAGTTCGCAATATCTGGCCTATGTCGCGGCCGTCCCGATCATCGCGATTTCCGAGCGGATCGACGCGAAGCGGATGCTGCTGGTCGGCACGCTGTTCAATATCGTGGGATATTTGGGCTTCGCCTGGCTGGCGGACGGGCTCTGGTCCGCCGTCGGCTTCCGCATCCTGCAGGGCGTCGGCTTCGCGTTGACCTATATGCCGGGCGTCAAGGCGATCACCGACCGGGCGGCGCCGGAGCAGCGCGGTCGGGCGACCTCGATCTACGTTTCGAGTTTCGCGACGACCACCAGCTTCTCGATCATCATCGCCGGCCTCATCGCCGACGCGTTCACCTGGCGCGCCGCCTTCATCCTGCCGGCCGTGACCAACGGCCTGGCGTTCCTGCTGATCCTGTTGGCGCTGCCGCCGGCCAAGCCGGAGCTGGGCGAGGGCCCGCGCCGCGCGGTCTTCGACTTCAGCCTGGAACTGCGCGATCCGCGTATCGTCGGTTTCGTCATCGCCGGCACGATGCACACGCTGGAGCTGCTGGCGGCCCGCGGCTGGACCGTCGTGATGCTGGTGGTGGTCAGCGAGCGCTGGCCCTGGCTCGACGACTACACGATCCTCGCGATCGCGACCTTCCTGGTGCTGATCGGCGTGCCGTGCAGCATGATCGGCGGCGAGATCGGCTACCGAAGGGGCTTCGCCTACGCGGCCGCGCTCGCGATGGCGCTTTCGGCGCTCGCCTGCGGCATGGTCGGCTTCGCCATGCAGTGGCCGCTCTGGCTCTTCGTCCTGGTCGTTCTGCTGCACAACGTCTTCATCCTGGCGGATTCCGGCGCGCTCAACGGCGGCGCGGCGCAGGCCGCGTTGCCGGGCCGGCGGGGGGCGGCGATCACGCTGATGGCGTTCTCCAACGCGCTCGGCAGCCTGATCGGGCCGGTGCTCTTCGGCTTCATGCTCGACCTCGGCGGCGGCCGGGACGAGCCGTTTGCGTGGGGCTTCGCCTTTATGGGCGTCAGTTTGTGCGTCATCTTCGGCGTGGCGGCGCTCAACCGTGGAATTGCGGTCGCACGATCGTAAGCTGCTGTATTTTCATCGGCCGATACTTGGCGTACATTCTTACCGTCGGCTGGACGTGGGGGTTCGTCCGACACAAGATTTCCCAGGATGGGATCTGCCGACCATGCTTCGATGCGTATTGTTCGCGCTATTGTTCCCGTTGATCGCCGCGGGAGCCGCGTTGCGCGCGCAGGCGGCCGATCCCGCCGAAATCGGCGTCGTGAAATCGGTCTCGGGGGACGCGCAGCTTGAACGATCCGGCGCGGATCGGCCGATCGAGGTCGGCGCGTCGCTGCGCAAGGGCGACCGGATCGCGACCGGCGCCGACGGCGCCGTCGGCTTCACGCTCGCCGACGGTTCGCGCTTTTCGATCGGCCCGAACAGCGCCATCGTCGTCTCCGAGTTCCAGTTTCAGCCTGACCGCGGCCTGCTCGCGCTGATAGCGGATTTCCTGTTCGGCACGATGACGCATGCAAGCGGGGAGATCGGGCGGATCGAGCCGGACGCGGTTCGCATCACGACGCCCCTGGGCGTCGTCGGGGTGCGCGGCACCCGTTTCGCGATCAAGCAGCCCAAGCTTGAAGGCGCCCGGCCATGAGGCGCTTCGTACGGCTTGCCGCGCTGTTTGCCGGCATCGCGCTCCTCGTTCCGGGCTGCGCGACGCAGTTCGATTCCGCGGCCGAACGAGAGGCCGCGACCTCGCAGGCGCGGTTCGATCGAGCCTTGGGCGACATCTATCTGGCCCTGGCGGAGGCGGAGCGGGACGAATCCGACTGGCGCGACGCCGACGCCTTCCTGATGCGGGCGCGGCGCGCGTTCGCGGGCGACCCGCCGACCGTCGAATTGCCGGCGGACCGCAACCTGCCGCAGGACATCGCGGCCGAAGCAGCGACGATCCGCGCCGAAATCCTGCGCTTCGAGGCGGACGGCGCGCGCCTGACCAATTTCCAGGCGGCGGCCGAGACGCAGGGCGCCTTCGAATGCTGGCTGCAGGAAGCGGAAGAGGGTCACCAGCAGGCGGACATCAAGGCCTGCAAGGACCACCTCGACGAGGCGCTCCTGCGGCTGCGCGCGGGGGCCGGGCGATCGCTGATCGTCCTGCTGCCGAACGAGGACGGCAAGCCGTCCGCGATCACCGTCGCGCGCGACGGCGCGGCGGCGGTGCTCGATACGCCGTTGACGGCCGCGGTCGTCGACCCGAACGCGCCGCCCGCCGTCGTCGGCGAACTGGAACAGCAGGAAGTGGACGGCGCTTTCGGCGACGCCCTGGCGCAGACGCCGGCGCCGCCGAGTCGTTTCATCCTCTACTTCGTCACCGGCACCAGCGAACTGACGCCGGAGTCCGCGGCGGATCTGCCGCGCGTGCTGGAGAATGCAAGCGGCCGCCCGGCGCCCAGGGTCGACGTCGTGGGGCATACCGACCGGGTCGGCGCGGCGGACGTCAACGCCCGCCTCGCGCGCGATCGGGCGCAGTCCGTGGCCGATGCGCTGGCGGACGCCGGCGTGCCGAGCGATCAGATCATCGTCGCTTCGTTCGGCGAGACCGACAATGTCGTACCCACGGCGGACAACGTCCCGGAGCCGCGAAACCGCCGTGTCGAGGTTCTCGTTCGCTAGTTTCAACCGCGGTGCGCAGACGTGTGATTTCTGCACGGCTGCGAAATCCCGTATTGAGTCGGTTTGTGTGATTCGCGGATCCCGATACGATTCGCCGGCGCCCTGGGTCGGGGTCTGACGCTGCGGCTAAGGATTGCGGTTTGAACGATTTGTCAATCGACCGTGGCGGCGGACCGATCGGCGTTCTTGGCAGAGCGCTGGTCGTGGCGACGCTGGCGATGGCGCTCGTTGGCGCGTTGTTTTATGCCCGCGCCCAGGATGCCGCGCTGCTGGCGCAGGTCCGCGCCGCCGTCTTCGATGGGTTCGCGCAGCAGAACGACTTCGACGACCGGGCGGCGGACGCGGTCGCGGTCATCGACATCGACGACGCCAGCATCCGCCGGCTCGGTCGCTGGCCTTGGCCGCGCGACGCGCTGGCGGAGCTGTTGACCGCCGCCGCCGGCGCCGGCGCGGCCGCCGTCGCCCTGGATATCGTTCTGCCGGAACCCGACCGGCACGGGCCGGAAGCGCTGGCCGCCTATTTCCGTCGGGTCGAGCCCGGCCTGGCGCCGGTCGCGAATGCGTTGCCGGACCCCGACCAGGCGCTCGCGGACGCGCTCGCCGCCGTGCCGACGGCCCTCGCCATGGCGGCGGTCGCGGACGAAGGCGCGGATTCGCCGCCGCCGCCGGGGCGGTTCGCCGTC
>DAINCG010000382.1:0-4689 GCA_036732525.1 Pseudomonadota bacterium
ACCGCTATCGGGTCGCCCCCGTTCCGCGTCGTCGACTTCGCAAGAACCACCGGGTCGTCGAACGCATGGTCCAGCGTCACGGTCGAAACCACATGGGTGAGGCTGAGAGACCCAAATTCGATGATCGGGTCGGTCGTCCCCTGGTCCTCGAAGGCGCCGATGTCGACCTGGCCGCCGACGACGCGGGCTTCGCCGCGCTGGTCAGAGGGCAGGTCGCCGACGGTAGCGAACATGTCCGTCGCGTCGCCGTCGCCGTTGAGGTCGACGCCGAGCGTCGCCTCGCTGAGGTTGATGATCGCTGTGGCTGCGCCGCCGTTCAGCGCCGGATTGGCCGGGCTGACGCGAAGCGCCACGGTTTCGGTCGGCCCGCCATTGTCCGCCAGAACGCCGGCGGCGACGCCATTCTTCAGCACAGTTCCCGCGAACAAGTCCGACGCCGCGCCGGAGGCGATCACGCTCGCGCCGGCGAAGGCGCCGGAAATTTCGGCGTCGGACGGCGCCGCGTTGCCGACGACGGCGCTGTTGAAGAGCGAGAGCCCGCCCAGGTTTCGGATGCCGCCGCCTTCCACGAGCGCTTCGTTCCCGGTCACGGTGACATTGGCGACGACGGCTGTGCCTCCCGATTGAATCACCAATCCGCTTTCGCCATTGCCATGGATTGTCGAGTTCAGGAGGCGAAGCGTTTCGAAGCTTTCGACGCCGCTCTCGTCGTTATTCGAGATCGTCGAATTCAGGACGTTCAGTTCGCCGCGCGGCGCGACGACGCCCCGCCCGCCATTGTCGGCGATCGTCGAGTTCAGAATCGTAGCGCTTGTCGTCGCGCCGACTAGGCCGTCGGTCAATATGCCATGACCGCCAACACCCGAGACGGTCGATCCGATGAGACGGAGCGTGCCGTCATTGGAGATGCCGGCGTTGACATTGCCTGGAACGCCATTGCCCTGGACGGCGCTGTTGACCAAGGTGAGCGTGGTTGCATGCTCGACCGTAATCAGTCCGCCCATTTCAATGAACCCGCCGACGATCTTCAGGCCGTCCAGACGCGAGGTGTTCTCTTCGAAGCCTGACAACACGAACATCTGTTCGATGTTAGGCGTGGCGTTAATTGTCACGTCCGGCGCGCCGTCGTCGTTTACGTCGCCGTCGATCGACACGCCCGTTTCCAGCTGGAAGGCGGCGCCGAACGTCATGTCGATCACGCCGCCGCCTTCGAATGCCTCTCCCGGTCCGGATGCGAAGCCGATGGTCGCCGTGCCGCCGCCATAGAGATTGGAGAGAAAGATCGCTTCGCGAAGGCTGAGGTCTGACGCGCCGCCCATGGCGGCCAGCGTGGCGTCCGGGCCGTCGAAGTCGAGCTCGTCATCGGCCGTCGTCACGATGAAGTCATGCGGAAACGAAGGCTTTCCGACGCGCTGGACCTCGACCGCGCCGAGGTCGACCGTGGCGCCGCCGTCAAATCCAACGCCGGGCAAATCGACCGTCCGAACGCCGCCGCGGGCGTCGGTCGCGAGCGCCGAGCCGGCGGGCGTGTCGACCGCCGGGTTGTAGAAGTTCGTCTGCAGCGCGAGCGTTGGAACAGGGCCGCCGTTGTCGGCCAGCACGGCGGCGCCCATGGCGACATTGGCGAAGACGTCAGTCGTCGTCACGCCGCCGCCGCCGATCAGCGTGTTGTTGAACGTCACCGGCGTCGGCCCGGTTTCGCTGGCTTCCGGATCGAAATCCGCGCTGTTGCCGACCACGATCGAGTTCGTCAGCGTCAGATCGCCATAGTTCCGGAAGCCGCCGCCGCCGCCGACGGAGCTTGCCGCGCTTGCGGTGTTGCCGGTGATCGTCCCGTGCTGGACGGTCATCGTCCCGCTGTTGACGAAACCGCCGCCGACTGCGGCGGCTGAGACATTGAAGGCGTCGTTGTCGATAAGCGTGACGTTCTCCAGCGTCGCGTAGCCGGAACTGAAGATCCCGCCGCCATATCTTGCGATGTTGTTGGAGATCGTGGTGTTTACAAGCGTCAGCGTGCCGCTGCTGAAAATGCCGCCGCCGCCGCCGAGCGAAGTGCTCGTGCTGTCGGCGATGTAGGAGTTGAAAATCTTCAGCTCCCGCCCCGCCAGAACCCGAATGGCGCCGCCGGGATCGGACGTGCTGCCGTTCCGGATCTCAAGGCTGTGCAATTCGGCGTCGGCAACGAAAGTGACCAGGAACGCCTGGCTGGCGTTGTTCGCGTTGATGACGACCTCCGGGCTGAGGTCGCCGGAGACGTTTCCGTCGATGACGATCTCGCTTTGCAGCTCCAGCGTGCCCAGGGACAGCGTCACCGTGCCGCCAGTCGCGAATTCGATCCGATCCGCCGTATTAAGGTTGGAATTGGCGAGGCCGATGGCTTCCCGGAGCGTGAAGTCGCCGACGGAATAGTCGCCGTCGTCCTCGTCCGCGAAGGAGGAGACGACGAAGGTCTGCGGCGTGTCGATGGCGTCCGTCACCTCGATCGAGATGTCCTGAACGTCGGTCAGTCCGCCGCTGTCGGTCACCGTGACCTGGAATTCGTACACGTTGTCGGCGTTCGCATCATGCGGCGCTTCGAAGTCCGGCGCCGTCAGGAACGCGACGACGCCGGTGTCCGCGTCGATCGAGAACAAAGTCTGGTCGGCGCCATCGGTCAGGCTGAAGGCAAGGCCAGCCATCTCGGCGTCGGCGTCGTCCTCGACCGCGATGTTAACGCCCGCGGTATTGTTCTCCGACCGCATGACCGACGCCGTGGCGCCGCCGCCGTCGCTGACGATGACCGGCGCTTCGTTCACGTTCGCAACCGTGACCGAGATGTCCTGGACATCCGTGAGGCCGGTTCTGTCGGCCACCTGGACCTGAACCTCGTAGACATTGTTGGTCCCGCCGTCGGTCGGCGCCTCGAAATCCGGCCCCGTCGCGAAGGTCAGCACGCCGGTCGTCGTGTTGATCTGGAACGCGGCCTGGTCCGCGCCGCCTGATATCGCATAGACGAGGCCCGCGCCTTCGGCGTCCGCATCGTCTGTCGCTTCGACGTCCGTGACCGCGGTCTGGTTCTCGAACACCAGGATGGCCGCCGCCGCGCCGCCGTCATTGCTGGTGATCTCGGGGCGGAACTGGATCTGGGATTCGAAGGCGCCGATGTCGACGGCGCCGAAGCGGAAGCGCGTCTGACCGGCAGCGTCGACCGGCAGGCTTTCGGCCGTGTCGCCGTCGCCGTCGAGATCGAGTTCGTCCGCGGGCAGCGTCACGGGCGCAATGGTCCCCGCGTCGGCGACCGGGCTGCCAGCCAGGATGGCGCGGGTCGTCACCGGCCCGCCATTGTCGGCGCGCACCGCCAGCATGGGGTCGGCGACCTGAAGGTAGGCGCCATTGACCGCGCCGTCACCCATGACGGTGGATCCGAACAAGCTGTAGCTGGTGAAGAGCTGGCTCGTCGGCGCGCCCAGATAGATGTCGCCGCCGCCGCCATTCAGCGCGATCACCGTGTTCTCGACGTTCGCCGTCGCGCCCGCGCGATTGAGCGTCAGGCCGCCGCCTTCGCTCGCCACGTTGGACGTGATCGTTGACGAATACACGTAGAAGACGCCGTCGCGCAGATAGAGGCCGCCGCCCGAGCCCGTGGCCGTATTTTCGTCGATGGTCGAGTTTGCGATCGTCGCCGTACTGCCGCGCGAGAAGATCGCGCCGCCGTCGCCGCCGGCGGCGTTGTCGAAAAAGGTGGAGCCGAAAATGCGCAGGTCGCCGCGCGTATAGACGCCGCCGCCGTTCTGGCTGGCCGTATTGCCGCTGATCGTTGACCGGGCGATGTCGATCGTCGTGTTGCTGCCGCCATAGATCGCGCCGCCTGACTGGGCCGAATAGCCGCCGACGAGGTTCAGGCTGAACAGATCGACGTCGGTGCCGCTGTTCTGCACCTCGACGATGCGGCTGCCAGCGCCTGCGGTCAGCGAGATATCGGCTTCCAGATCGCCGTTCGTATCGCCGATGATCGTGACGTCCTGATCCAGGACGAGCGCGCCCTGAGTCAGCACGAGCGGGCCGACGAGGCCTATGGCGAACTCGATCACGTCGTTGACGGCGGCCGCGTCGACCGCTTCGCGCAGCGTCAGTTGCCCGTCGCCGGGGTTGGTGACGTCGGAAAGCGTCGTAACAGTCAGTACGGCCATGGCTTCAGGCCCCGGTTCGCGTATGCCCCATCCGCCACGCATTGTGCCGTCGATCCGGCGGCACGCCAAATCGCACGATCGTCGTAGGCGCTAGGTGCGCTTGGCGGCCGCCTCGACGGTCCGGCCGGCGCGTGTCCGTCGCCATCGTCCAGCGGTCGCGCTGGCCTTGCACAATTAATAGAGTTGGGTAACGAGGACATCGATTATAGCCGCACCAAAACCAAGAGCCCGCAAACGAACGGCATCGTCGAGGGCTTCCACAAAACCGTGCTCAACGAGTTCTACCGGGTCGCATTCGTCAAGAAGGTCTATGACGGCATCGAAGTGCTGCAGTCCGACCTGGACGCCTGGATGAAGGCGTAAAACGAGGCGCGGGCGCGGCTTGTCTGCTGTTGCATCGTCTCGCCCAGATTGAATGGCAGGCCTTACATCATTATTGGATCGGCGTGGAGCAGTCCGGTTCCTAGGATGGCGAAGTAGTCGGCGCTCTCGGTGGTGTGGGCGACCTCCGCATCGAAGC
>DAINCG010000383.1:0-4687 GCA_036732525.1 Pseudomonadota bacterium
GATCCTGCGTTTCGAGCTGGAGCAGGACCTGATCGCCGGCAAGCTGGAAGCCGCCGACCTGCCGGAAGCCTGGGACGCGAAGATGAAGGCCTATCTGGGCCTGTCGACCATCGACACGCCGCAGGACGGCCCCATGCAGGACGTGCACTGGCCATCCGCCGCCTTCGGCTATTTCCCCTCCTACACGCTCGGCGCGATGATCGCGGCGCGGCTCGGCCGGCGTCGGATTGGGAGGCGTCGGATTGGGCGGCGTTGGATTGGGCGGCGCTTCGCGGTGCGGCTCGACGCGTCCAAGACGCGGCGGCGCGATATCCCGGTTCTGGCCGTTGCCATCCATGACTGGCCCCCATGACAGTCTGCCGATAAAGCTAGTCAGTCCCCGGCCGCGCGACAAGCGAGCGCCCGGCCCTGTTCACGTGATCCGGATCACTGGCCATGTCCTTCGATATCGACCGCGCCCGCGCCGAAACGCCGGGCGTCCAGCATGTCGCGCACTTCAACAACGCCGGGTCGGCCTTGCCGCCGACATGCGTGCTCGACGCCCAGATCGACCACCTGAAGCTGGAAGCGGAGATCGGCGGCTACGAGGCGGCCGACCAGGCGCGAGGACGCATCGAGGCCGTGTACGACTCGGTCGCCAGGCTGATCGGCGCCGGCCGCGACGAGATCGCCGTCGTCGAGAACGCCACCGTCGCCTGGGACATGGCCTTCTATGCGATCCCGTTCGCGCCGGGCGATCGCATCCTGACGGCGGAAGCGGAATACGGCGCCAACTTCGTCGCCTTCCTGCAGACGGCCAAGCGAAAGGGCGTCCAGATCGACGTCGTCCCCTCGACCGAAACCGGCGAAACCTCCGTCGCCGCGCTGGAGGAGATGATGGACGACCGCGTGAAGCTGGTCGCGGTCAGCCACGTGCCGACGAACGGCGGCCTCGTCAATCCGGCGGCGGAGATCGGCCGGGTCGCCAAGGCCGGCGGCGCGCTCTATCTGCTGGACGCCTGCCAGTCGGTCGGCCAGATGCCGATCGACGTCCGCGAGATCCAGTGCGACATGCTCTCCGCGACGGGCCGCAAATACCTGCGCGGGCCGCGCGGCGTCGGCTTTCTCTATGTCCGGGAGGACCTGATCGCGGAGCTGGATCCGCCGATCATCGACCACTACGCGGCGGAATGGACGGCGCCCGACGCCTACACGCTCCGCGCGGACGCCCGACGCTTCGAGAACTGGGAGAACAACTACGCCGCCAAGCTCGGCCTCGGCGCGGCGGTCGATTACGCGCTGGACTGGGGCCTGGACGCCATCCACGCGCGGGTGCAGACGCTCGCGGAAGAATTGCGTGGGCGACTGCAGGACATTCCGGGCGTGAAGTTGATGGATATCGGCAAGGAACAGTCCGGCATCGTGACGTTCGTGCGGGACGGGGCCGATCCGATGGACATCAAGGCCAAGCTTCGCGAACAGGCGATCAACCTCAGCGTCTCGAAGCCGAGTTCGACGCTGATCGACGCGACGCGGCGCCAGCTCGGACCGATCGTCCGCGCTTCGGTCCACTATTACAATTCGGAAGACGAGATCGACCGCCTGATCCGCGCCGTCGCCGCCTGATCAGGCCGCGGCGGCGACCGCACGCTTGCGGAAGATCGCGCCGTGACGGTAGCGCCAGCCGGGGCGGTCGTCGATCGGGTCCATGAAGGGATCGGCGAAGATGTTGGGCGGCAACTCAACGCCCGGCGCACGGGTGCGGAAGCGGTCCGTCCAGCCGGCGTGGACCGCCCTGAAGTCGTCCATCACCGCCTCGTAGCCGGCGCTATCCAGATCACGGGCGATCGTGTCCTTGTGGCCGCCGGTTACGGCGAGCAGGCCCTGATTGTATCCCGCGATCCGACGGATCGCCTGCGCCTGCCCATCGGCCGGGACATAGACCAGGGCGTTGCAGAGCGTGACCACGTCGAACACGCGGTCGGCCGGCGCCGCGAATGCGACGCGCGCGCGCAGGTCCGCGCCGATGACCTGTTGCTGCGGTCCGCGATCGTCGACGAACCGTCGCTCTTCCGGGCTCAACTGCGCCAGCGCTTCCGCCGGATAGACGCCGTTCCGCGCGAACGCGACGAAGCCCGGCGACAGGTCCGTCGCGAGGATGCGGTAGTCGACGTCCGGATGGGTGTTGGCGAGGTGGATCGCGAGCGACCATACCTCCGCGCCGATCGAGCAGGCGTGCACGAGAATCTCGACGGGCCGCCCGGCGACGCCGAGCGCTGCGATCTCACGACCCAGCGCGCCCAGATAGGCGCGGTTGCGAAAAAACGCCGTCGTGCCGATCAGATCGCCATCGACCGCGCGCAGCCGGACCGCCTCGCCCGTCGTCATGCCGGACCCCCATTTCGATTGGTTCGGGTCCGGGAATAGGCCGACTATGCTTACGCCGAGCTTAACGCCCGCACGGGCCGACGTCGGGCATCAGACGTCGAGGTTGGCGACCTTGAGGGCGTTGTCCTGAATGAAGTTGCGGCGCGGCTCGACCTCATCGCCCATCAGCGTCGTGAAGACGTCGCCGGCCTCTTCGGCGTGGGCGATCTTGACCTGAAGCAGGGTCCGCGCCTCTGGATCGAGCGTGGTTTCCCAGAGCTGCTCCGGGTTCATCTCGCCAAGGCCCTTGTAGCGCTGGATCGACAGGCCGCGCCGCCCTTCTTCCTGGATGGCGCGCTGGAGGCCGCTCGGGCCGTGCACGATGATCTCGCGGTCCTTCGCGACCAGCGTGGCAGGCCGGGCGAACAGCGCCTGAAGTTCCGCGGCCGACTGATTGAGGCGCGCCGCCTCCTGGCCCCGCAGAATGCGCGGCCCGATCTCGTAAAGCGCCTCGTAGCCGTTCGAGAGATGGATGAGGCGCAGCCCCGGATGGCCGGCCTCGCCGACGAAACTCTCGCCGCGCCATGCGCCGCCATTCGCGTCCGTCGCCTGGACGCGGCGCGCGATGTCTTCGGCGGCCGCCGCCGCGAGTTCCGGGGTCGACAGCGCCTCCGGGTCGAAGGCGCCGACGACGGCGGCTTGTTCGGCAACCCGCGCGTCGCCGACCTTGTCGCCGAGGCTTGCGATCACGCCCGCGAGATCGCGGCACCGAACCGCCAGCGCGCGGAGGTCCGGGCCGGCGCGCTGCTCGCCGTCCGCGACGTTCAGAACGGCGCCGTCGACGCCAAGGTCGATCAGATGATCTTCGAGCGCCCGCTCGTCCTTCAGATAGACGGCCCGCTGACCGCGCTTCACCTGGAAGAGCGGCGGCTGCGCGATGTAGAGCCAGCCACGCTCGATCAGCTCCGGCATCTGGCGGTAGAAGAAGGTCAGCAGCAGCGCGCGGATGTGGCTGCCGTCCACGTCCGCGTCCGTCATGATGACGACCTTGTGGTAGCGCGCCTTCTCCGCCTCGAACTGATCGGCGCCGATGCCGGCGCCGATCGCCGTGATCAGCGTGCCGATTTCGGCGGAGTTCAGCATCTTGTCGGTGCGGGCGCGTTCGACGTTCAGGATCTTGCCGCGGATCGGCAGGATCGCCTGGAAGCCGCGGTCGCGCGCCTGCTTGGCCGACCCGCCGGCGCTGTCGCCCTCGACGATGAAGATCTCGGCCCGCGTCGGGTCGCGGCTCTGGCAATCGGCGAGCTTGCCGGGCAGCGAGGCGACCGACGGCCCCTGCTTGCGCGTGATCTCGCGCGCCTTCCGCGCCGCTTCACGGGCGGCGGCGGCCTGGCAGGCCTTCTGGACGATGATCTTGGCGTCCTTCGGGTTTTCCTCCAGCCACTGGCCGAGCGCGTCGTTGACCGCGCTTTCCACCACCGGCCGGACTTCGGACGAGACCAGCTTGTCCTTGGTCTGGCTGGAGAATTTCGGGTCCGGCACCTTGACCGAAAGCACGCAAGTCAGGCCCTCGCGGGCGTCTTCGCCGGTGATCGAGACCTTCTCGCGCTTGGCGATGCCGCTCTGGTCCGCATAGACGTTGATCTGGCGGGTGAGCGCGCCGCGGAAACCGGCGAGGTGGGTGCCGCCGTCCCGCTGCGGAATGTTGTTGGTGAAGCAGAGCATGGTCTCGTGGAACTGGTCGTTCCACTGCATCGCGACCTCGATCGTGATGCCGTCGCGCTCGCGCTGGATCAGGATCGGCTTCTCGTGAAGCGCCTTCCGATGCCGATCCAGGAACGCGACATAGGCCGACAGGCCGCCTTCGTAGAAGAGATCGACCTCGACGTCCTCGGTCCCGCGCGCATCGACGAGGATGAGGCGGACGCCTGAATTCAGGAACGCGAGCTCGCGCAGACGCCGCTCCAGCGTCGGGAAATCGAACTCCGTCATGGTGAAGATGTCGGCCGAGGGCTTGAACGTCACCTCTGTCCCCGACTTGCCCGCGGCGTCGCCGACGACCGCGAGCGGGGCCTCCGCTTCGCCGTTGAGGAAGCGCATGGCGTGTTCGCGGCCGTTCCGCCAGACACGGAGCTTCAGCCATTCCGAAAGGCCGTTCACGACGGAGACGCCGACGCCGTGCAGACCGCCCGAAACCTTGTAGGAGTTCTGGTTGAACTTACCGCCCGCGTGCAGCTGGGTCATGATGACCTCGGCCGCCGAAACGCCCTCTTCCGCGTGGATGTCGACCGGCACGCCGCGGCCGTTGTCGCGGACGGTGACCGAACCGTCGCCGTTCAGG
>DAINCG010000384.1:0-4675 GCA_036732525.1 Pseudomonadota bacterium
CCGCCACTTCCTGGTCTTTCCCGTGCGGGGCGGCCAGATGGTCAATTATGTGGGCTTCGTCCCGGCCGACCGGGAAATGCGGGAATCCTGGTCGGCGCCCGGCGACCCGGAAACCCTTCGCCGGGAGTTCGAGGGCTGGGACACGCGCGTCCAGGCCGTGCTGGCCGCGGTCGAGACGACGTTCCGCTGGGCGCTCTACGATCGGGAGCCGTTGCCCTGCTGGTCGAACGGCCGGCTGACGCTGCTCGGCGACGCCGCGCACCCGATGCTGCCGCATCTCCGCCAGGGCGCAAACCAGGCGATCGAGGACGGCATGGCGCTCGCCGCGATCCTGCGCGGCGCGGACCGGGCGACGGTTCCCGAAGCGCTCGCCGCCTATGAACGACTTCGCCGCGCGCGCGTCGCGGAGATCCAGCGCGGCGCCCGCGAGAACGGTCTCCGGGTCGAATCGCTCGCCGGTTATGCGGACCACGCCCGGCGCGACGCGGAACTGACCGCCCATGCCGAATTCCGAAAGCGGCTCTATTCCTACGACGTCCTGCCCGAGGCAGAGGCGGCGGCGCCGACGTCGAACGGATAGGCGCATTCCGCCAAGGTCACGCCGTCGAGTTCCGCCAGGAAGGCGTTCCGCGCGGCGAACAGCTTCGCCTTCAGCCGGCAGCGCGGCGTCATCACGCAGGCGCCGCCGTCGGCCCGGAAGCATTCGACCAGGGCCTGGCCGTCTTCCAGGCGGCGGACCACCTCGCCGATCGTGATCGTCGCCGCCGGCCGGGCGAGCCTGAGACCGCCGCCGGCGCCCCGACGGCTTTCGACGACGCCGGCCGCCGCGAGTTCGGCCGCGACCTTGGTCAGATGATGGCGCGAGATTCGGAATTCGTCCGCGATCTCCGCCGTCGTGAACGACCGGTCCGGCGCGCCCGCCAGCCGCATCAACAGGCGAAGGCCGAAGTCGGTGAAGGCCGTCAAACGCATCGTCGGTCCGCTCCTCCATTGCCTGCCGCATCCTATCGAATTAAATTCGTATTTAGAATACTTATTCAGGAGCCCGCCATGGATAGCCACGCCCGCCGCGCCGAGATCGTGCGGCAGACCCAGGCCGAGACCGGGATCGACGAGGCGCTGATCGCCCGCCTGGTCCATGACTTCTATGACGCGGTCCGGCGCGACGTCGTCCTCGGCCCGGTCTTCGCCGCGCGCATCGAAGACTGGGACGCCCATCTCGGCCGCATGTGCGCCTTCTGGTCGTCCGTCCTGCTGATGAGCGGCCGCTATCACGGCCAGCCGATGGCGAAGCACGCGGGCCTGCCGGTCGACGCAGCGCACTTCGACCGCTGGCTCGAGCTTTTCGAAGCGACCGCCACGGCGGTCTGTCCGCCCGCAGCCGCCGCCCGCGTCATCGACCGCGCGCGCCGCATCGCGGAGAGCCTGGAGCTCGGCGTCGCCGCCGAGGCCGGCGTTTTCCTCGCCCGCGGCGAACGCTACAGGCAGGGCGGAGGCGCCAAGCCATGAGCGGCGACGACGACGATTTCGAAGGCGGCAGCTTCGCGTCGCCGCCGTGCTTCATGCATGAACTCGACCCAACCTTCCTCGGTCTCGAGCCAGCTTCCGGCGGCGGCGGTCCGACGGCGGAAGAGCACGCCCTTCTCGGCCGGGCGCTGCTCGAGGAATTGCCGGACGCCGTGATCCTCTCCGACGCCGACGGCGTGATACGCCATTGGAACGCCGGCGCCGTCCGCATCTTCGGCTTCGCCGCCGACGAGGCCGTCGGGCAGTCTCTCGATATCATTATCCCGGAGCGGCTGCGCGCCCGGCACTGGGACGGCTATCGGCGCATGATGGCGACCGGCCGTTCAAGCCATGGGCCGGAGGAGGTTCTGAGCGTGCCGGCGACGACCAAGTCGGGCGACAGCATCTCCGTCCAATTTACGCTGGCGCCGGTGCGGGATCGAGATGGCCGCATAACCGGGCTGCTCGCCCTGTTGCGCGATGCGACGGAAACGTTCCGGGAGCTTAAGCGCCTGCGCGCGGCGGCGCACGCAGCGAAGGACGCGTAGGCCGCGGTCCTATCGCTCCAGCAGCAAGGGCACGCTGGCGTTCGAAACCGCGTGGCGGGTGACGCCGCCGAGGATCATCTGGCGGATCCGGCTCTGGGTATAGGCCCCCATGACGATGAGATCGGCCTGATAGTCCGTCGCCGCCTGCAGGAGGTTACGGCCGATTTCGAGCGGTCCGTCGCCCGGCAGTTCGACGGCTTCGGCCGCGACGCCATGCCAGCCGAGCCGGTCCTTGACGCGGTTGATGCTCGCCAATCCGTCAAGCCAGCCGGGCATGGAGACGACGCGCACCGCCTCCGCCGCTTCCAGGAACGGCATGGCGGACGCGATGGCGCGGGCGCATTCGGCGCCGCCGTTCCAGCCGATCAGCACGCGCTTGCCGACGCTCGCCGGCGCGTCGGGCGGCGCCAACAGCACCGGCAGGCCGCCTTCGAACACGAGGCTTTCGAAGAGCGCCGTCGTCGAGGCTTCCGCGCTGGCCCGCGGCCGGGGCGCCACCGCGATATCGGCCGTCCGCGCCCAGAGCGCGGCGCCTTCGTCTTCCCGCCCCGCTTCCTCGCGCCAGCCGATGCTGAATCCGGACTGCGGCGTGTGGGCGACCGGAATCATCTTCGCTTCGACGAACTCGTCAAACAGCGCCCGCGCCTCGCGGACACGGCGCTCGCCGTCCGTCGCCGCGGCCGCGACCACTTCGTCGACCAAAGCGCCCGACAGGCCTTCGCCGACATACGGGATGATCTGACGGGGATCGGGGTGCATGTGCAGGACGTCGATATGGGCGCCGAACGTCCGGCCGACCATGATGGCGACTTCAAGCGCCGTTCGGCCCGCCGCGGCGTCGCTGACCGGGGCCAAAATCGTTCCGTAACCCATGCGCCCGCCCCCGCATTCTGCCGATTCGCTGGAAGATATACCGTTCGGGCAGCTAGAAAAA
Source organism: Pseudomonadota bacterium (assembly GCA_036732525.1). Lineage (GTDB taxonomy): Bacteria > Pseudomonadota > Alphaproteobacteria > Bin95 > Bin95 > VMCJ01. The sequence goes on from DAINCG010000384.1 coordinate 2,989, forward strand.
GTCCGACCGGCCCTTGCTCAGGGGAACAATCGCTCCGTCCGCCAGCGATCGCGCTCCGGCGTGTAGACGATGCGGTCGTGCAGGCGGAAGGCGCCGTCGCGCCAGAACTCGATCCGCTCCGGCTTGACCCGGTATCCCGACCAGTGCGGCGGCCGGGGCGGCTCGCCGCCCTCGAAGCGGGCCTCCATCTCCCCGACCCGGGCTTCCAGCGCCGCGCGGCTCGCAAGCGGCCGCGACTGGTCGGACGCCCAGGCGCCGATCCGGCTCATCCGGGGACGCGAGGCGAAATAGGCGTCCGCCTCCGCGTTGGTGACCTGGGAGACCGGGCCCTCGATCCGCACCTGACGGCGCAGCGATTTCCAGTGGAACAGCAGGGCCGCCCGCGGATTCGCCGCAAGATCGTCGCCCTTTCGGCTCTGCATATTGCTGTAGAAGACGAAGCCGTCCGCGTCCTGCCCCTTCAGCAGCAGGATTCGCGCGGAAGGCTGGCCGTCGGCGCCGACGGTCGCGACGGTCATCGCGTTCGCGTCGTTGGGCTCGCTCGCCTCCGCCTCGGCGAGCCATTCGGCGAACAGGCGAAGCGGATCGTCGACGATCATGTCGTCCATGGATCGGCCCTTTCGTGCAAGGGATTGTATGGCGGCGGTTGCGTCGCCAAGTTATAGGTCTCAATCGAACATTCTAGAGCGTCCCGGCCGGCGGCTTAGAGTCGCAGACGGTCTGGGCGTTCGTCGGAGGGCAGTCTAAACATGCGAAGGATCGCCATCGTGGCGTGCTTGGCGCTCGCCCGCGCCGGCTGCGAAAGCGAAAGCGACGGCCGCACGGTCGGCGCCGTGGTCGGCGGCGTGGCGGGCGCGTTGTTGGGATCCCAGATCGGATCCGGCGCGGGCCGCGTCGCCGCGACCATCGGGCTCGGCGTCCTCGGCGGCTATATCGGCGGCGAGATCGGCGCCGACCTCAGCCGGGAGGATCGCGTCATCGCCGCCCGGACGACGGAAGACGCGCTGGAGAACAACCAGCCCGGCCAGATGTCGGCGTGGTCGAACCCCGACACCGGCGCCGCGGGCACCGTGACGCCGGGGCCGCGCTATGTGCGCTCCGCGCCGGCCGCGCCGTCGGGCGCGTCGAGCACGGACGGCCGAAGCTGTCGCGACATCAAGGTCACCGTCTCCCCCGCCGGCAAGCCGCAGAAGAACGGCACGCGCACCGCCTGCCGCAAGGCCAACGGCGAATGGGAAGTCTTGGACGCGTGAGGACCGGCCGCCATGCGTGACCCCTATGCGGTGCTCGGCGTGAAGCGGGACGCCGACGCGACGACGATCAAGTCGGCGTTCCGGAAACTCGCCAAGAAATATCACCCGGACCTCAATCCCGGCGACAAGGACGTCGAACGGCGCTTTCGCGAAGCGAACGACGCCTATGATCTTCTGTCGGACCCGGACAAGCGCCGGCGCTTCGACGCCGGCGAAATCGACGCCGACGGCAAGGAGAAGGCGACCCACGCCGGCTTCGAGGAAGCCTTCCGGCACGCCCAGTCGCGCGCGCGCGCCAGGCCGGGCGGCGACGGCTTCGAGAGCGAGTTCGGCCAGGCCGGACGGCGGTTCGGCGGCGACGACCTGTTCAGCGAGCTGTTCGAAACCTTCGGCGGCGGCCGGCGCGGCCGCGGCCCCCGCCGCGGCGAGGACGT
>DAINCG010000385.1:0-477 GCA_036732525.1 Pseudomonadota bacterium
AGACGCCGGCCGGGCTCGGCCGCCTCGACGGCGCTTCGAACAGCCGCCAGCAGCGCCGCCCTGAGGCCTGATAGCGCCGGCCCGCCGCGCACGAGTTGCTCGACCCGGGCCTCGTCCGGCGCCGCCCCGACGACGACGCCGCCCAGCAGCGCCGCTTCCGCCGACCAGCCGGGCGCCTTCGCCCAGAACGTCCGCCATGCCGCCGCCTGTGCGGCAGGGCGACGGGCGCGGAAGATGCGTTCGATCTCGCGAAGCTTTGCGGTGCGCTCCGGCGTGCGGGGCGCTGCATCGCGAGCGGCCGCCGCAAGCTTCGCCGGCGACAGGCGTATGGCCTCGCCGAGGGCGCGCGCGTCGCTGAGCGGCGCGTCCGCCCAGCAATAGGCCAGTTCGGCGGGCCGCGCCGCCTCGCCGAGCTGCGCCCGCTGAAAGCGTACGTCTTCGGCAAGTAGCGTCGCTTCGCCGTCCGCGTCGAAGAGC